>JAEWAH010000028.1 GCA_023391725.1 Bacillota bacterium
CCTTTACCTTTCCGCCCCCGGCCACTCGCCAGCGGGAGGGGAGCGGCTTTTGGGCGTAACAAAGGCTCTGGATAAGCATGGTATCACGTTGACGCCTTCCGGGATCGTGGAAGCGGAGTCCTTCGACTTTAAGAGCGGCTACCAGGCCATGGAGCTGGCGCTTGCTGGACAGAAAGATTTTACTGCCGTGATCACCGCCTATGACCGGCTGGCCTTCGGAGCCATCTATTGCCTTAGGGAGCACGGATTGCGGGTGCCTGAGGACGTGTCCATCACCGGTTTTGATGACTTAAATTCCGACCAGATGTTTTTCTGGCAGCTTACCACCGTGGAGCAGCAGCGTGCCCAGATCGGCGCGGAAGCCGCCCGGGTACTGCTAAGAAGCATGGAGGGGAAAAGGCATAAAGCGGAGCGCATCCGCCTGCCTGTGCGCTTGGTGAAACGGGCCACCTGCAGGAGCGTTTTAAGTCCCCTGTCCATGTAAATCAGAAAATAGAGCGTGCTTTCTTACAGCGGTTCCGAAACCTGTTTAGGAACTGGAAAGGTGGGGCTTGGCTGATGACAGGAACTCAAGGTGAACGCTCCCTGATCCACCGGATGAAAAAACAGGGTGTCCTCCAGGGAATGGCCTGGATGGGCTCCATCTGGCTGGCGATATTCTGCTATATCCCCATGGTTGGCATCGCCTTGGCATTTTTCAACTTCGACCTGGCGAAGCCTCTTTCGGCCATGCAGTTCTCGGGGCTTAAATATTTCCGGGAATTTTTGATCGACCCTCGCTTTTACCGGGCTTTGTACAACACCCTTGGAATCAGCTTTTTCAAGCTCCTTATCGGATTTCCCATGCCCGTATTGTTCGCGCTGCTCATCAATGAGGTGCGCAGCACACCCTTAAAGCGCACGGTGCAGACGGTGAGCTATCTCCCCCACTTTCTCTCCTGGGCGATTTTCGGGGGCATCCTGCTCGCCTGGCTTTCCGAGCGGGGCCTTATCAACACACTGCTGATTGGTTTGGGGCTTCAAAAGGGGCAGGTGTCGTACATCGCCATGCCCCGATATTTCTGGGCGATCTCCGTGGTGAGCGAAGTGTGGAAGGAGATGGGCTGGAACGCCATCATCTACATTGCCGCCATCAGCGCTATCAACCCGGAGCTTTATCAAGCCGCGGCCATCGATGGGGCGAACCGCTTTCAGATGATGGGGCATATCACATTGCAGTCCATCCGGCCCACGCTGGCTATCCTGTTCATCCTGGCGGTAGGCGGTGTGCTGGGCTCCAACTTTGACCAGGTGTTCGTTCTGCGCAACAACATGAACCTGACCTCCAGCGAGACCATCGACCTGTATGTGTACACCATGGGTCTGTCCAGCGGCAGGTATTCCTATTCCACTGCCGTTGCGCTGACGCGTTCGGTTGTATCACTGCTATTGCTGCTCAGCGCCAACTATGTCACCGGCAAGCTCACGGACGAGCGCATGCTGTAAAGGAGGTGGGAGTATGCACGGCAAGAAAATGACCGCTTTCGATTATATTAACGGCACGCTTCTGATCACCCTGAGCCTTGTGACGCTTTACCCCCTGTGGTATGTGCTCATCAACTCCTTCCTCAACTATGAGGACTCCATGCGCTTTGCGGCGCTCTGGTGGCCCAGTTCCTTTTCCCTTTCCAGCTACAGCACCATTTTTCAAAACAGCATGCTGGTAAACGGGTTTATTCTGTCGATTTTTCGTACCGTGGTCGCAACCACGGTCCACGTGCTCTTTACCTCCATGGTGGCCTACGCGCTGTCAAAACCCTATCTCATTGGGCGCCAGTTTCACCTGCGCTTCGGGCTGATCACCATGCTTTTCAGCGGCGGGCTGATCCCCACCTTCGTCCTGTATTACCGCATAGGGCTGTACGACAACTTCCTGGTGTACGTGCTGCCCGCCATGTTCTCCTACTACAACATGCTCATCTTCCGCACGTTCTTTAGGGGCATGCCCGCCTCCATGGAAGAGTCCGCCACCATCGACGGAGCAGGTACGTTGCGTACCTTCTTTTCGGTGGTGCTGCCCAACGCCAAGGCTGTCACGGCCACCATTGCGCTGTATGCCATCGTCTACCACTGGAACGATTTTTTCATCGGCTACATCTTTGTGCGCAGCCCCCAGCTGAAACCCCTGCAGACAGTGCTCTACCGCATCATCAACGAAAACATAGGCAACCAGATGCAAAAACAAGTCATGAACTCCATGGGCTACAAGGTATCGGCCAACAGCATCAAGTATGCCGCTATGATGACCGCCACACTGCCGGTGCTGGCTGTATACCCGTTCTTGCAAAAATACCTTGTCAAGGGCGTCATGCTGGGCGCTATTAAGGAGTGACTTGGCGTAAGCCATCAAATAAAGGAGGGTCCCCATGAAAACGAAACGCCTGGTATCCATCATCCTGGCCCTGCTGCTCACCTGTGGCACGGCGCTGGCCGAGACTGCGCCCGGCTGGAAAAGCGACACATCCCCCATCACCTTCACCTGGTTCGTGGACGCAAGCTGGTGGGCAACCCAATGGAACACGGACAACGCCAAATACATCACCGACAAAACTGGCGTATCCATCGAGTATGTCGTTCCCATGGACGCCAACCAGGAACTGACGCTGATGATGAGCACCAACACCCTGCCTGACTTCATCTCCCTGGGCTTCTGGGAGCCCACCTTCAACACCCTCTGGCAGGGCGGCTATGTGTGGGCCCTCAACCAGCTGGCGGAGCAGTATGATCCCTACTTCCTCCAGGTAGCCGGCGATCCTACCCTGGTGTGGTACAAGCAGGCGGACGGCAACAGCTACTGCATCCCCAACGAAGCGTATTCCGAGCAGCAGATGCGTGACGTGGGCGCTACCAATGCTAACCAGTCCTTCCTGGTACGCAAGGACATCTATGAGGACATGGGCAGCCCCGACATGCGCACGCCGGAAGGGTTCTTAAGCGCCCTGCGCCTGTTCAAGGAAAAGTACACCGACTGGAAGGGTCAAAGCATCAGCCCCATGACCGTGCAAAATGCGGCGGGCTACGGATTCCAGGAATACCTGCAAAGCATGCTGGCTGTCCCCTACCTGGACGCCGACGGCAAGCTGTATGACCGTTCCACCGACCCCACCTACATCAAGTGGCTGAAAGTCTTCCGTCAGGCCTACCAAGAGGGTCTCATCACCGAGGACGTGCTCATCGGCGATACATCCGGCACCGAAAAGATCAATAACGGCCTGTACTTTTGCATGATGCAGGAATACAC
>JAEWAH010000040.1 GCA_023391725.1 Bacillota bacterium
GAGGAGCCTATCAAGCCGCTGCCCCCTGCTGCCGCGCGGGAACCTGAGCATGGCATGACCTGCCTGGCGGGGAAAAGCTCCTTTTTTATTGCCGGGGACGGGCGGATGATGGGTTGCCCCACGCTTACCTGCTTTGAGACATTCCCCTTTTCATCGGGATTCCAAACGGCTTGGGGGGTGCTTAACCGTAGCGTTGCCGCCGCGGGGAGCTGCCGGGAGTGCGAAACGTGTGAGGATGAGGCCTTTTGCCCCGCCTGCCCGGCCAGCCGTATGGGAGAGACAGGCTCGCATATGAAGTGCTGTAATTATTTGAAGGAACTGGCCCACGCCCTTTCCCTGGCTGCACGGGAAAGCGCCGGATAGCGGTCAAAGCGCGCGATCGCTTTGTCGATAGAGCCTAAAGACCCGAGAGGGGGTATATCCATGAAAAAAGCGTATGAGACGCCCGAGTTGGAGATCTGCCGGTTTGACCTGGAAGAGCACCTGGCCAAGCACTGTGGCAAGCATCCCAAGGACAATGAAGAAGACGACTGCAACGACTGCAGCGGTGGCGGTCCCAGCTTTCTGAACAGCCTCGTGGGGGGGGCGTTTCTTCAAAACGGTCATCACAAAAACGGCACCTCGTAAGAGCATGGGGCAGAGCACGGAGGGCGTATCGCGGCGTCCTCCGCGTTGCCGGCGCGATATAGGGGGAGGAATTGATATGCGTATCAGAAACGGATTCATGATGCGGCGCATCGCCGGCGTGGATGTGGTGGTGCCCGCCGGGGAAGGCAACATCGATTTCAATGGCATCATTACTCTAAGCGAGACCGCCGCGTTCTTGTTTGAGCGGCTCCATGAGGAGACCGGTGAGGAGGAGCTGCTGTCCAGGCTCCTTTGTGAATATGAAGTAGACGAGCAGGAGGCCCGGGCTGATTTGACGGCTTTCCTTGCCAAACTTACGGAGGCGGGCCTGCTTGCATAAGAATGTGGCCATGGCTGAACTTTACCCCGTGCTCGCGGAAGCGCTGCGCTGGGGCGGGCACGTCACCCTCACCGCCACAGGTGTGAGCATGATGCCCATGCTCCGCCACATGCGGGACACCGTAACGCTCCGGCCTGCCCGGGGAGACGCCCGGGTAGGGGATGTGGCGCTATACAGGCGTGAAAACGGGCAGTTCGTGCTGCACCGCATCGTGGACGTGGAAGAGAACGGGGACTATGTCTTTTGCGGTGATAACCAGTTTACCCGCGAGCGCTTCGTGAGCCCCCGGCAGGTGATCGCCCTGATGGCGTCCTTCTCCCGGCGCGGCCATGTTTACAGGTGCGATTCCTTCTTATACAGGACTTATGTGTTCTTGCTTCCGCTCCTGCGCTTTGCGCGGCGCGTAGTTCTGGCTGCCCGCAGGAGGCTGGGCACGCTGCTTAGGCGCTTGGGCTTGCTCAAACGGTCGGGAGAGGCCCTCCGTTCCGGCAGGCCTCCGGGGAAGTAATGGTGTGGAAGCCTCCAGCAAAGCCTTCCCTGCTTTAGCAGGGAAGGTGGCGCGCCGCTGAGGTAACGAGGACGCAGGAGGGCGAACGCAGTGAGCCTGGAGCAGTGGAGCGCAGCGGAACTGCGGAACACCGGCCTAGCGTAGCGGCGGACGGTGCGACAAGGCAGGAGGGAGTAGGGGGGATTTCGATCTTCCCTCTTCGCACTGAACTGCGCTTCGCTTGTCCGGTGTTCCGCCTGCTCCGGCTGCGCCTTCGCAGGCTTCAGGCTCACTGCGTTTGCCCTCCGGGTTCACTCCCCAAAGGCTCCTTTTGAAAGGAGCTGTCAGCCCGCAGGCTGACTGAGGATTGGTTAGCACTCCCCATATCCCCCTTAAAGCGACCAGGGCCTGCGGGCCTTGGACCCAGAGAGGGACGGGTGTACCCGTAAGGCGAGGCCTATCCAATTCCCCTCCTGTGGAGGGGTGGCGCGCAGCGCCGGGGTGGTTGACCGAAGGGCACGTTGGCCCTGCGCGCCACTCTCGGCTACGGTGCGCAAAGCGTAGCGAAGCGAGTGATAAACTTGACCCGCAGATTGCCATGGAAAAAAATCATGGCCCGGCTGCGCTGGCTTTATGAGGCCATGCGCGGCTACAAGCGCGCCATGCTTTTGCTCACGGGGCTTATGACCGCCTCGGCCATCATAGGCGTACTCACCGCGCTTCTCTTACGATCCCTCATCGATACGGCTTCCGGCCTCGCGGGAGGCCCGCTTGTGCAAACGGGCCTTTTTTTCATGCTGGCGCTGATTGCCCAGGCGGGCATCTCCGCCGCGCTGTCCATCCTGAATGCACGCATTAAGACAGAGCACTTGAACGCGCTTCGGGAAAAATTATTCAAAGCATTCATGTCGGTTACTTGGCAGCACCTGATCAGCCATCACAGCGGGGACTACGTGAACCGAATGCTCAGCGATGCCGAGGATGTCAGCTGGTTCCTGCTCAGCGCCATCCCGGACCTTATCGCAACGTTTGCGCAGCTTGTGGCGGCGGGCCTGGTGCTTTTTTTCATGGAGCCTGTCCTGGCCCTGATCATGCTGGCGGTCACGCCCGTGTTGTCTGTGCTGGCGCGGGCGTTTGCCCGGCCCATGAAGGAAGCCTCGGTAAAGATGCGGAAGCTTGATGGGGAGAGCATCGCCCTCACCCAGGAATGCCTTCAGAACATTGTGACGCTGCGCGCCTTTCAAAGGCAGGCTGCGGCGGGAGAAAAGCTTCATAAGCTTCAAAGCAGCCTTAAGTATTGGACTGTGCGCCGGGGAAAGCTGAGCGCACTTTCAGGGGCCGCCCAGGGCGCCGGGTTCTTTGCGGCCTACGCGCTGGCTTTGATGTGGGGCGTCTGGAAGCTTTCTAAAAAGGCGCTGACTTTCGGCGGCCTGGCGGCTTACCTGCAATTGGCCTCCCAGGTGCAGGGCCCGCTTCGGCATCTGGCCGGACAGTTCCCGCAAATGGTCTCCGCCATGGTCAGCGCCGGGCGGCTGATGGAGGTGCTTTCCCTGCCTGCGGAGGATCTTTCGGGGGATGCTCCCGCTATGGATGGTCCGCTGGGGATCAAATTGAAAAGCGTCCGCTTTGCCTATCATGAAGGAGATGCGGTGCTTGACGGGTTTTCCATGATCGTCCCGCCTGGAACTATGGTCGCCCTGACCGGGGCCACCGGGGAGGGGAAAACCACTGTGGCACGGTTGCTGCTTGGGCTGGTGAAGCCTCAGGAAGGCGGCACGCTTTTATATGGGCCGGACGGGCGGGAATATCCCGCGAATGCAACCACCCGAGCCGCGTTTTCGTATGTGCCCCAGGGCCGCTTCCTGTTTTCGGGGACCATTGCCGACAATCTGCGTCTGGGCCGCGAAACGGCGTCGATAGAAGAAATGGCCGAAGCGCTGCGCCTGTCCTGCGCCTGGGATTTTGTAAGCGCGCTCCCGGATGGATTAGGCACCCGTTTGGGTGAAAACGGGGCCGGGCTCTCCGAAGGCCAGCAGCAGCGCCTGGCCGTCGCCAGGGCGCTTTTGCGTGACGCCCCCATCCTGCTTCTGGACGAAGCCACCTCAGCCCTGGATATGCGCACGGAATCCGCGATGCTCAAAAACATTCGGGACGCGTTCCAATCCAAGGGGCGAACATGCCTGATCATCACCCACCGCAGCGCGGCATTGAAAAACTGCGCGGCCGTGTATCACCTCTCAGGCGGGAAGGCGTATGCTGTGCCCCAGAGCGTAAAAGTCACCCACGCCCGCCCGCGTGTAAAAAAACAGGCCGCTTCGTAGGGGGGCAGTGATCCCGGCTGCAGCAATGCGTTCATTCTCCATTACTCCTCATCAGTCACCTGCGGGTGACAGCTTCCCCTAAAGGGGAAGCCAAGAGGAAGCCACCCAAAGCCTTCCCCTTTAGGGCCTTCGCACCGTCCGTCGCTGCGCTAGGCCGGTGTTCCGCAGTTCCGTTGCACGCTCCACTGCTTCAGGCTCACTTCGTTCGCCCTGCGGGTCCCTTCGCTGCCTGACGCTTCGCGCCCGGTGTTCAGCAGTTCCGCTGTGCTCCACGGCGTAAGGCTCACTGCGTTCGCCTTCCGTCCTTGCCTTCCCCTTTAGGCCCATTCGCACCGTCCGTCGCTTCGCTAGGTCGGTGTTCCGCAGTTCCGCTGTGCTCCACGGCGTAAGGCTCACTGCGTTCGCCTTCCGTCCTTGCCTTCCCCTTTAGGCCCATTCGCACCGCCCGTCGCTTCGCTAGGTCGGTGTTCCGCAGTTCCGCTGCGCTCCACTGCTCCAGGCTCACTTCGTTCGGCTTGGGCGGAGGCCGGGCTCCGGAACCCCTCTACAGGAGGGAAATGAAACGGCTTCGCCCAACAGATTCCCCTCCCGTGGAGGGGTGGACCCGAAGGGGACGGGGTGGTTGATGGCCGCGCCGGGGTGGTTGATGGCCCGGGGTGGTTGCCCGGCACGTATCCCCAGGTGGCCCAGGCCCCCCCATCGTCCCGCCTAACTGCGTCCATCCTGTAAATCTTCGCCTTTTCCTCCCATTTGGGGTGATTCCTGATTGACATGCTTCACATCGTCCCGTTATGATAATGTCAATAAAGGAGAATGCTGAAAGGCCCAGCGGCCCTCCGCAGTAAATACGCAGCCCCATCCCAATGGCGGGAAGAAAGGACAGCTCATGAAACGCCTGTGCGCCCTTATCCTCTCCCTTTTGCTCATTCTGCCCGCGCAGCCCTTTTCTGCCCTGGCTGCGGACGGTGATCCCCTCAACGTGGTGGCGGTAGGGGAAGCGCGCCTCATCCGCTTTGAAATAAGCAACCCCATGTACGATATCGCCACCGAAAGCCTTAATCCGGATATCGTGTCCGTCTTTTATCAGCAAATCACCGGCGTGAGCCCAGGACTTGGAACGGTCCGCGCCACCTTTTCCGTGAACGGGGAGGTACGCTTTACTCAGGATATCCCCGTGAGGGTATACCCCGCGCCCACAAGCGTCACGCTGAATGAAACAGCCATCCAGTTGGGCGCCCATGAAATAGGTCTCCTTTCCTATACCATCCCCGACGGGTCCTTTGGCCGCGTCACCTACACTACGGACAATCCGTCCATCACCGTGGACCAGAACGACGAGGAGGCGGAGATCCACGCCGACGCGCCCTGCGAAGGGAATGTGACGGCCACCGCCTTTAACGGTGTCAGCGCTACCTGCCATGTGAAAGTGGTCCCGGGGCCTACGGATATAACGCTCTCCCCCACCTTGGCCACGATGTTCGTTGGCCAGACGCTGCCCCTCACGGCCCAGGCTACGGGCGGGTACACCAGGGACGGCGTAATATTTTCCAGCGACAACAAAACGGTTTGCACAGTGTCCAAGGATGGCGTGATCACAGCCGTCAAGGCCGGGGAAGCCACCATCACCGCCAGGGCCTACAACGGCTATGATAAGGAATGCCATGTCACCGTCTATGACGAGCCGGACAGCATCCATTTTTCCGGTATCCCCAGCCGCATCGGCCTGGGGGAGATGATCCCCTTCACCCCCCGCGATTCCCAAGGAAACGCGCTGCTTTTGAACCTTTCCGTAAGCGATCCCAGCGTGCTTTCCCTGCAATACGGCAGGTACGTCACCGGCGAAAAAGTGGGCTCCTGCACGGTCACCGCCTCCTCGGCCACAAAGTCCGCCTCCTTCACGATCACGGTCTGCCCGGCCCCGCATAGCATTGCTTTGGACCCCGCAAGCGTCACGCTCAAGGAAGTGGAAACGGTCACTTTGACCCCAGTCTTTTCCGAAGGGGCCGCCAGCAGCACCATCCTGTACGACACCAGCAATTTTAGTGTCGCCAAGGTTTCGGAGGATGGCGTCGTGACAGCCCAAAGACCTGGCAGAGCCACCATCAGCGCCAGAACGTACAACGCCAGGTACGCCTATTGCGAGGTCACCGTCCTCTCGTCTGACATCACCTATACCCTGACGCCTACACAGGCCGAGGTGGGCATCGGCAGGACTGTGCAGCTTCATTTGACCGATCCCAATGGGAACGCGATTCCCGCCACGTACAAAAGCTCCAACACCACCTCGGCCACGGTGGACGATACCGGCCTGGTGACGGGGCAATGGAATGGCCCCGCGACCATTACAGCCACGGTGGCCGACGGGCGGGAGTACACGGCGCATATCAATGTGGTCACCATCCCGGAGAGCATCACCGCTTCGCCAACCTCCATGACTCTTAGGGTGGGCCAGACGGGGTATTATCAAATCGACAGCGACGTAAATGAGTATTTTGACGCCACGGCGGTCAGCAGCAATCCTCAGGTGGTTTACATTGACCTGGTGGATGCCAACGTTTGGGGAGGGGGATCGTTCGACGCGGTGGGCACCGGCTCCGCCACGGTGACCATCACCTCCTTCAACGGGAAAAAGGCGACCCTCGCCGTTACAGTGCTGCCCGCGGAAAACGTGATCGCCTCGGCTTTTGGAAGCTTCGCTAACCTTTACTACGGCCAAACCAAGAACCTGGACGTGCGGGACATCCATGGCAATCCCGTCGCCTGCACCTATACATCCAGCAATCCCAATTCGGTCAAGGTGGATAGCAAGGGCAACATCACCAGCGGCAGCGTACCGGGCAATTACTCCATCATTACCGCCAAAGCCGCGGACGGGCGCACCTGCAAGGTGAACGTATCCCTCTACATCGCGCCGTCGTACCTGTACCTGGACGTTTCGTCCCTGTCCATGCACGCGGGGGACACCCACCAATTGATCCTCCACGTGCAGCCCGGGACCATGCCTTTTGACATCACCTACTCCACCAGTTCAAGCAAGGTCGCCACGGTTTCAAAAAACGGCCTGATTACGCCAAAGGGCCTTGGCAAATGCACGAACCCCGCCCAAACCTTCAATGGCAAGACCGGCACTGTGAGCGTCACTGTGGGCTCCGTGCCCACCTCCATCACCGTCTCTCCCGCCACGATGACCCTGGGGCTTAACGAAACGCGCAAGCTGTCCATCGCGCTGCCTTCGGGGGCTGTGGACCACTATTCCCTTTTCGTTTCCGATCCCGGAATTGTCGAGGCCACCGAGGATGGAAAGGTGACGGGCCTTGCGTTGGGGAGCGTTACCTTCACCGCCAGGACCTCCAATAACAAGACCGATACGTGCCAAATCACCGTGCGCAACGCCCCCGGCAGCATCACTTTGACGGCTCCGGCAAAGACCCTGGGCCTCAAGGAGACCATGCAGCTCAAGGCCGCCCTCCCTTCCGGGACAGCCGGAGCGATTACCTATACGTCCAGCAATACGAAGATCGCCACCGTATCCGCAACCGGCAAGGTGACGGGCATCGCTATCGGGACCGTGACCATCACAGCCAAAACGTATAACGGCAAGACCGCCAAAGTCAGCTTGCAGGTGAAAAAGGCGCCTGCCAGTATCAAGCTGAACCTCAAGGCTGCCAAGATGGGGGTGGGGGAAACCACCAAGCTTACCGCCACCCTGTCCTCAGGGTCGGCTGGTGCGTACACCTTCAAGAGCAGCAGCACAAAGATAGCAACCGTGGACGGGAAGGGCAACGTCAAGGCTATCGCCCCGGGGAAGGCCACCATCACCGCCACCACCTATAACGGGCGCAAGGCCATCTGCACCGTGACCGTTTATAAGCAGCCCGGCTCCATTTCCGCAAAGTCCACCTATACCCTAAGAAGGGGCCGGTATTTCACCTGGGCTGTCAGGTTCCCTTCGGGAACATACAGCCACCTGACCTTTACCAGCGATAAGCCCAGTATCGCCAAGGTGGATTCCGCCGGGAGGGTAACCGGCGTAAAAGCCGGAACCGCGGTCATCACCGCCACCGCCTTCAACGGCAAAACCACCCGGTGTGTGGTTACGGTGAAGTAGGGGGCGATGCCCACATCGCCCCGCCCTAATTCCCCTCCATGGGAGGGGAATGGAGCGGCGCCGCCCAACAAAATTCCCCTCTGCGGAGGGGTGGCGCGAAGCGCCGGGGTGGTTGATTCGCCGTACCGCCACCTCTCCCCGGCAGGGCACTTTGCCCCGCCTGCGTCGTCCTTCATCCCTCCGCTTCCCGGCTCCCCAACCGCAAGGAGATACCCATGACATACGAATTCCAATACCTTGTGCACCTTTTCTCCTGCGGGGCCAGGGGGGTCACCCCCGATGCCCCTAGCAACGCGCCAGACATGAACCGCCTTTTGTCCCTGGCCAGGAAGCAATCGGTCCTGCCCATGGTGAGCCTCGCCCTATCTCAAGCGCCTGATACCGGCCTTGATCCCAAGGAGAAGCAGGCTTTGGCGGAAGGGGCGCAGCGGGCTGCGCTTTTGTGCTATCACCAGAAGCGGGCCCTGTTTTCGCTGCTTAAAGACCTTGAAAGTCAGGGCATCCGGGCCGTGCTCTTAAAGGGCCATGCAGCCGCCCAATTGTATGCCGTCCCGGAATGCCGCGTTTCTGTGGATTCTGATATTTACGTGGACCCCGCAGATGAAAAGCGCGCCCTGCGCCTGCTCAAAGAAAAGGGCTTAAGGGTGATCCCCCGGCAGGCCCAGTCCCATCACGCCTCCTGTGTGCATCCCGTCATCGGGCTTGTGGAACTTCATTCCCGGCTGTACGATGATCTGGCCCGCAAAATATGGTTCAGCCCCGCGCAGGGGCGGGAGCTTGCGCAGGAACCCTACGAGCGCCGCGAAACACCGGAAGGGGTGTTTTACACCCTGGGCAGAACGGATCAAACGATCTTTCTTGCGCTGCACATGGCCAAGCACTTCATCCATGGGGGATTAAGCCTTCGGCAGATGATGGACATTACGCTGCACATGCAAAAGTATCATGAGAGCATCGATGTCACGCGGTTCTGGGATGTGATGGAGAAGCTGCGCTTCCAAACACTTTTGAGCGTGGTGTTTTCGGCTATGGTGGACTTTGGAGGCTTTCGGGAGGAAGATTTCCCGGGCATGCAAAAGCAAAAGCCCGAAACAGTTTTGGCGCTGCTCAATGACCTTGAAAGCGGCGGATGGCTGGGCCTTGGCCAGAGCAAGGAACGGAAAAGCGCGTATTTCCTGTACAGCCGCGCGGCCTATGCAAGGCAAAGGAAGGCGCTTCCCTTTAACGTATACATGCTCTGGCGTTTCTTTACCTATAACGCCCATTCGGTGTTCCCGCCAAGGGCCGAACTGGAGGCGGAGTACCCTCACGCCCAGAAGACAGTGTGGCTGCTCCCCGCGGCCTGGGCCCATCACGTGTCCCTGAGATTTGTGCGCAAGTTCACAGGCAATGTTCGCGCGGGGCTCACAAGGCGCGAGGAGCATATGGATGATATCTCCCAGGACCGTTTGAAGCTCTTTCGCGAGTTTCATATGATGGAGTAGGCGGCGGGATAGGTAATGGATCAAGCGGGATAAAGAGCCCAAAAACGCAAAGGGGCGCAGGCAATGCCTGCGCCCCATACATACTTTTAGGGATGGATGGATGGGGCGAAGCCCCTTCCATTGTAATCGTCCCGGGTGGCTCTGCCACCCGGACGGGGGTTTGCGGAGCAAACATTCATTACACGATTCACTGGCCGCATTTCTGCCATCGGCCAGGATAAGCGTGGGACACGTGCAGAAATGCAAGTGGTTCGTGCAAAATCGATGAAATGACGCAGTCATTTCATCGAAAGCTACCTCCAATCCACCTTCACCTCATTGATCAGCCTGTCATCCGAAAACCGCGTATTGGTAACCCACTGCAGCTTCTTCTCATACTTAAGCAGCTTGGCCACCTTATCGCCGTATTTACGCAAATCCTTGCGGGCGTATTCCATGGCGTACCGGTCTGCAGTTTTCCTTGTATCCGCCGCGGCATCGAAGGCCCGGCCCGTTTCCTGGTACGCCTTTTCAAAGGCGGCGACAGCTTCCTTTTGCTCCGGGGTCATCGTGCTTGCATCAAGCCCGCTCAAGAACGCGCGCAGCTGATCCGCCACCGCCAGAAACCGTACCGTCGAAAACCCCGAACTTTTCAGCCACTTCATGTACGAGCGGTCCACATAGGGCAGCGGCGGCACATCCACTCCCCAGACTTCTTTGATCACTGCCTGGCGGTTCTCTTGATCGGTAAAGGTAAAATTCCAGGTGCTGGCTGTCCTGTACGGCCCGTCCAATACATAGGAGCCTATGCTGTCTTCATCAAGCCCCAGCGCCAGGGGTACAAGCTTTAAAAGCTGCTCCCCGGGCATATCGCCGATGTTGGTAAAATACCCGCCTGTAAGCCCCCGGGCATACGTGATGGTCTTCATCAAAAGCGCCTGGTCGTTCTTGAGT
>JAEWAH010000066.1 GCA_023391725.1 Bacillota bacterium
ACCTCCCACTATATGGAGGAGGTGGAACAGATCTGCTCCCGCATTGCCATCATGGATAAGGGGCAGATCATCGCCCAGGGAACCAAGGAAGAACTCAAGGCCATGATCAACGTGGGGGAGAAGGTCACCGTGGAGGCCCTGGACTTAAGCGATACAGCCATGGCCTGCATCCGGGCGCTGCCGGGGCTGACTTCCGCCGAATACGACGGACGGGAGCTGACGGTAAAGTTCATGGCGGGCAGCAGGAACCTTTTGCACCTGCTGGACTGTATGAAGGAAAATAATGTTTCCTTTGGCCAGGTGTATTCCGTGCTGCCCACGCTCAACGATGTTTTCCTGGAGATCACGGGAAAACAGCTGCGGGATTAGGAGGTAATTGTCATGTTCCGGCATGTATTTGCCTATCGGCTCAAATATCTTTTGCGCAGCCGGCAGACGGTTTTCTGGACGCTGCTGTTTCCCATCATGATGTCACTTTTGTTCGCCATGGCTCTTTCCAATGTCTATCAGGCGGAAGTCTTTCACCGGATTCCTATCGCCGTAGTGAATAGCCCGGCCTACCGGGCCGACGCTGCGCTGCGCGGTGTGCTGGAAGCGGTCTCCATCGGGGAAGACCCGTTGTTTGAGCTCACGGTCATGGGTAAGGGTCAGGCAAAAGACGCGCTGGCCGCGGGGAGCATCAAGGGCTACCTGGAGGCGGATGGTGGACTCCGAGCCGTGGTGTCCGCCTCAGGCATCGAGCAGACGATCTTGAAAAGCTTCCTGGATAGATACCTGCAGATGCAAGAAACGGCTGGAAACCTGCTGAAACGCAACCCTGCCGCCATCCTCACCGGGCTAATCGCCGACCTGTCCAGCCAGAAGGAATACACTAGGCCCTTGGGCGGTATGCCCAAGGCGGAGACGCTGCTTGCCTACTACTACGCGCTGCTGGCCATGGCATGCCTGTACGGTGGCTTCTGGGGAGCGCAGGAAGTCAACGATATCCAGGCCAATCTGTCCCAGCAGGGCGCGAGGGTCGGCGTCGCGCCCGTCCACAAGCTTAAGGCGTTTATGGCCGGTATGACCGCGAGCTTTACTGTCCAATACTCAGAAGTGCTCATCCTGCTTGCCTTCATGCGCTTTGTGATCGGGGTGGACTTTGGAAACCAGCTGGGGTATATCCTGATCCTGTGTTTTGCCGGGAGCCTGATGGGTATCACCTTCGGCGCAGCGGTGGCTGCTGTCGGCCGCAAGAGTGAGGGCGCGACAACGGGCATCCTGATCGCTGTGAGCATGCTCCTGTCGTTCTTCTCCGGGCTTATGTTTGCCGAGATCAAGTATATCGTGGCCCGCGCGTTCCCAGCCGCCTCTTATTTAAACCCGGCCGCCCTGGTGGCGGATGGCTTCTATGCCCTGTACTACTATGAGAGCCATGGCCGCTATTGGCTGAACGTAGGGCTGCTCATTGCCTTCTCAACCCTGTTCTGTCTGCTCATCTACCGCGCGCTAAGGAGGCGGAAGTATGCAAGCCTTTAAGGTCTATTTCAAGGTCGTCCGTGCGAGCCGGATGCAGATGCTGGTCTATGTGATCATCTTCCTGGGGGTCACCATGGTGATGAGCTCGCTGTATGGTGGCAGCGTCGCCCCGCAGACCGCCTCGTTTTCCGCCGTAAGGTCCAAAGCTGCCGTAATAAGCTACGACGAGGATTCTCCCTTGCTCAAAGGTTTTGTGGATTACCTTTCGGCCAATGCGCAGCTTGAAAATATCTCCGGGGAAGGAGAGGCACTCCGGGATGCACTTTTCTTTCACGCCATAGAGTTTGCCGTCAAGATCCCTAAGGGTTTCACCCAGGCATTCTTGGATGGGGAGGATGTATCTCTTGAAACGGCCAGTTCCGCGTATTCTTCCGACACGGTATTCTTAAAGGACCTGGTGGACCGGTACTTTAATACTGCCGCCTTATATGTAAAGCATGGCGCAGGGCTTGACCAAGTGGAGATAGCCCGGCTTGTAGCAAGCGACCTGAAAGTTTCAGCACCCATCAGGGTAGAAGCTGCAACGTCCGCGCAGCCGACAGCAGGGGAATATGTCTACGTCCTCAACTATATGGCCTACCCCCTGTTCGCGATGCTGATCCTGGGAGTCGTCACCATCATGCTGGTGTTCAACCAAACGGATCTGAAACGCCGCAATCTGTGCGCTCCTTTGCCTTCTGCTAAAACGAACCTGCAGATTTTCCTGGGTCATCTGATATACGGCGTGGTCTGCTGGACACTGATGTGTGCCATTGGCGTAGGCAGATATGTTCATGAAATGATTTCCCTCAAAGGATTCTGGACGTGCCTCAATGCCTTCGCGTTCATGCTGGCCTGCTTGGGCATCAGTTTCCTGGTAGGTACACTTATCAAAAAGAGCACCGCTGTGCCCGCAATACAAAATATCCTGGCGCTGGGCACCAGCTTCTTAAGCGGCGCGTTCGTGCCACAGTACCTTCTGGGCAAGACTGTGCTCACCATTGCCAGTTTCACGCCCACCTACTGGTACGTGCGGACAAACCATGCCATCGCGGAGCTTTCCGGGTTCTCATTCACAGAGGTTGCGCCAATCCTGGGGTATATGCTAATCCTTGTGGGATTTGGCGTGGCGGCGATGCTGGTGGCCCTGGCCGCCGCCAAAAAGCAGAGTGCCGGCAGCGCCCACTGACAAAAGATATGTCCTAAAAATTTTGCATTCAGGCTTGACATGCGCCCGGGAACGTGTATAATATTCTTCGTCGGCAGCGGAGAAACGCCGTTCCCGGGATGTGCACCATTAGCTCAGTTGGTAGAGCACCTGACTCTTAATCAGGGTGTCTAGGGTTCGAGTCCCTAATGGTGTACCAGAATAAGCTCTTTGAAAGCCTTTGCTTTTAAAGGGCTTTTCTTTATGTACGGATCCGAGAATAAAAGAACGAGCCCGAAGAATACTCTTCGGGCTCGTTGGTAATTGGGCGCCTGGGTGTATTAGTGGGGGATATAGATGCTGTCCAGGAAGTCGATCACTTCATCTTCAGAATAGAAGGTCCGTGCATCCAATTGTGCATGATACCAACTGTTCGAATATTGGCCATTGCCATTTGCAATAGACTTACCCTGCTTCCAATGCGCATAGACTTCCCTGGCGTTCACCGGCGCCTTGTCCTCCACAACCGGAGCCGGTCTTGCCAGAACTGTGATAGTGACGCTGGAAGATGAGAAATAGGTCCGTTTGCCAGATTCATCATGCTTCACAACAATGCTATACATGACTGTATATTCGCCAGGGACATCACTGGAGAATGTTGCGGTGGAAACAAATTGGGACTTTCTTTCAAGAGCGGCGCCAGATGCGGTAGATGACGCAACATTTGTCCAATTTTCAGAGGACAGATAGAGAAGCTGGTTTGCTTTGTTTGAGGTGTATGTGGTAGTAGCGGTAAGGTCAACAGTCTCGCCGACGAAAACCTGCAAACTGCTTGCGCTCAAAGAGGTTCCGACTACAAATTCGGGAGCACCGGCGTTGGCCGGAGCAGCCCATGCGCTCATCGCAGCGCCTAAAACGAGAACCAAAGCAAGACAAATACCTGTGATCTTTTTCATTTTTTTCACCCTTTCACATCATTTGCAGAATATAACCAGTTTTGCGGCTTGAGGTATTTGGTAATTGTCGTAATGATTTTGCCAACCCCCCTTTTCTTGAACACAAAAAAACCGGCCTATGGCCGGTTACGCTACTTGCTCGCTATATAGAAAGCGTCCAAATAATCTATATAGGTCGTTGCATCCAAAAGTATTGTACCATAAATAGGAGAAGTCAAAACAATTTTTTTCTAAAGAAATTCCATAGAATGTTAAAAGAATCTTAATTTAGTTGAACAATATCTATAGATTGAAGCTATAAAGGCAATAAAATATATGGCTGGGTCCACATCTTTTTACATGCGCCTTTCAAAAATCTGCTTTCAAATTCTCATTGACACCCAGCGTCATAAATCATATAATAACGTCGTTATTGAAAATAACACTG
This sequence comes from Bacillota bacterium, assembly GCA_023391725.1. Lineage (GTDB taxonomy): Bacteria > Bacillota > Clostridia > Christensenellales > Aristaeellaceae > JAEWAH01. The sequence goes on from JAEWAH010000066.1 coordinate 4,028, forward strand.
TTATTATTTCAAGATGGGGGCGTCCATTTGGCAAGGGAAGATCAAAAGATGCGCAGCGAGCAGGTGCGCCAGGCTATTCTTGATACGGCCTACGAAATGGGTCTGCGCGAGGGGTTTGAGGCGGTAACTGTCAGGAAGATCATCCACAAGATGGGGTACTCCACCGGGGTCGTCTATCATCATTTTCAGGATAAGCAGGAGATCATCGATGCCATCGAGCAGTCGGAAACGGACCGGCTTCGCGCCGCCATATCCGAACAGCTGGACGATACGAAGGATATCATCCACAACATGGAAGCGGCGCTTCGCAGGATCATGAGGCTGGCATATGAGGAACCGGAGAAATACAACCTCATCGTTTTGCATAAGTACAGCCGTAACAAATCGGAAAACTCCGGGTGGCTCACTTACCTGAGCGAAAATCTGGGTGCCGCCATGCGCGAGGGAACCATCCGTGCTATGGATGCCGGGAAAGCCGCTTTTTCAATCTGGAGTTCATTCCTGGGATTTCATTTGATGATCTCCCGCCGGAATGATCTTACCTGGGAGCAAGCCGAGGAACTGTTCAAGGTCCAATTTGATATCATCTTAAGGGGGATATTGGCATGAAGAGCAAGGGTCTTATCACAACGCTCGTCGTCTTCATCGTGTTGCTGTCGCTCCTGGCGTCGGTCTGGGGATTGCTGCCGGGTGTCGGGGAAGCTTATGAGGTCAATACTGTGCGCGGCGCAACGGTCACCATAGCTGGAAGCGGCCTATACCGCTATGATTCTGTAGGTTCCGTTGCCCAGGCAAAAGGGCAGGATCTGGTGACACTGATCCTGGCGTTGCCGCTGCTTGTTTTCTCGCTGATTTGGGCACACCGCGGGTCCCTGAAAGGCAGATTGCTGCTTGCCGGGACTGTGGGTTATTTCCTGTATACCTATGCCAGCTATACCTTTCTTGCGATGTATAACCCCTTGTTTCTTGTTTATGTGGCCATCATGTCCATCAGTTTTTTCAGTTTCATATCGCTTTTCATGTCCTTTGACAGGGAACAGCTTCGCGCAAGCTTTGACAAGAGGTTCCCCGCACGGTCCATCGGCGGCATCCTGATCTTCATCGGCGCGGCGATCCTTTTGATGTGGCTGGGACGGATCGTTCCGGCGCTTATAAGCGGCGGAGAGCCTGTGGGGATCGACCATTACACGACGCTTGTCATCCAGGCTCTTGATCTTGGGTTTATCGTGCCCGCGGCTCTCCTTGCGGGCATATCGCTGATCAGGCGTAAAGCGCTGGGATACCTGCTGGCCCCGGTGATGATCCTCAAGGCGGCTTCGCTGCTGGCTGCCATTACTGCTATGGCGGTGATGACGGCCCTTTCGGGGCTGAATGTCAACTACGCCGAATTGGCGGTCTTCCTTGTCTTTGATATCTTGATCATCATTTGCCTTGTACAGGTTTTGCGCAATATCCGCAAGACTCCCGTCGCCGGGATCGCCGACCCATCATAATGGAGGCTTCAAAATGGAATCAAAACGGCTCTACTATATCGACTGGCTGCGGGCATTGGTCATCCTGACGCTAATTCCTTTTCATGCGGCGCTGACGTATTTGCGCTTTGGCTATGTGTATATCAAGGCGCCGGTCGCTGATCTTTCGGCGCTGCCATTTTTGATCGTCACAACGCCGCTTGGGGATTTTTTTATGACACTGCTGTTCTTCGTCTCGGGCGTTGCATCCTTTTATTCCTTTCAAAAAAGGGGCGGCGGCAGATATATCGGGGAACGGCTGCAAAAACTGATGAAGCCCTTTTTGCTGGGGTTTTTGACCATCTGTCCCGTGACGGCCTATCTTCAAGCCCTGTACGAAGGGTATCAGGGCGGTTTCATTTCCTTTATCCCGCAGTTTTTCTTCTATAAGCTCTTTTACTATCCAGCCTACGCGCATCTGTGGTTCCTGCTTTACCTGTTTGTGTTTTCCATGATGTGCGTGCCGCTGTTCAGACGGTGGCAGCGGGATGAAAGCCGCCTGCCCAGCATCGGCGCTTTCCTTTCAAAGGGGCACCGCCTTCTTTTGCCCATCGGGGCCATCATCCTGTTGGAAACGTTCCTCCGCCCCTTTTTTGATGGGAAGCAGATGATCGTTGGCGATTGGGCAAACGACGCGGTTTACCTGAGCGTCTTTATCTTTGGCTATGTGTACGCGGCGGATGAGCGCATCCGGGAGGGCGTGAAGAGGTATTTCAAGCCCTCGGTCTTCTTTGGGATCATCGGTCTCGTGGGGCTCTTCTACGCGAACATCATGTGGCAGGTGCTGGGTTTAAGCGATGCATACCTGTCCGTTGTCAGGGCTGTCTCCAAAGGGATCTACGAGTGCGCCGTCATCATCTTCCTGCTTTGCATGGGGCAGACCCATTTCAACCGGGGCGGCAATGTCATCGGATATTTGACACGTGCCTCCTTCCCGGTCTATCTGCTGCACTTTTTGCCCGTTACGTTCTTCACGCTGCTGCTTGTCCATTCGCCAATGCCAAACTTCCTCAAATTCCTGTTGACGTGCGCATTGTCGTATATCACGGTATTCCTTCTGTACGAGGCTTGGCGCCGGGTTTTCGCGCTCAAGGCGGGAGTGCCACTGAAAGAATCGTGAAATCTATTCGGGTGGGGAGATAAGTTCATCAGGAGAGGATAGGAGTATCAAAGCTGTTCCTTGAAGACCAAGCATCAAGGAGCAGCTTTTTGCTTTGCTTCACTTGCAGTCGGATTTGGTTGAAAGGGGGGAAGCTTCGCTTGTAAGCCCCGTGGGGATGGGAGATAGGGGCAGGAAGGTGGGGCCGTAGGGCTGGGAAGTGGTTTTTGAAAACGAAGCAGTGGGGGTGGGAGGCGGTGGAGTGCGCTTTATTGGTGTACAAGTGGGGGCAATGGGTGTGACGGTGGGTTTTGAGGGTGACGGCGTAGGCGCGCGTCGATGAGTGTACATACAACGAGGATGCAGGAAAGCATATGATTGGGTTGGCTTGACCATGCTTGTTTCTCACTATATAACTTATTTAAGTGAGGGGGGTAGAGGCTTCTCACTTATAGAGCATACGCGGCTGCCGGCGGCTGTCCTGGCCTCCCAAATGTTTTATGATCAAGGTCCTTTTGTTATCATGTAAAAAAGATGGTTCATTATGTAAAAAAAACTTGACAACAAGTTTAATATGATTTACCATATGTTCGAACTAAGTTACAAGTTGCTTATAAAGGAGAGGACAATATGTCTTACAAAGAAAAAAGGAAGATTACAGAGATGGCCGCGGGGCTGGCGGTCATCATTGCCTACTGCATCCATGCGCTGGGCAAGTATCATCAGGGGTTGGCCGATTTGAATGATTTCAAGTACTGGGCAAGCACAATGCTGGTCTTTGTTGGTATCTCCATTGGCGTGGTGATCGTCATTGAAATCCTCTTCCACATTGTCTATGCCGTAGGGATCGCCGTCAGGGAAAGGGCGAAAGACGATAAGGAGATTGGCAAGACCATTGAATCTTCTATGGTAGAGGATGAAATGGATAAGCTCATCGAGCTCAAATCCCTTAGGATCGGCTATTCCATGACCGGGTTTGGGATCATGGCGGGGCTTGTGTCCCTGGTACTGAATGCCCCGCCGGCAGTGATGCTCAACCTTCTGTATGTGTGCTGCGCTCTAGGGTCGCTGGCGGAGGGCGTCATGAGCCTATACTATTACAGGAAGGGCGTCAAAAATGGCTAAGAAACTTACGATCACCAATGAAATACGAAAGCTGCGCTTCTTCACGGGTGAGATGACCCAGCAGGAGCTGGCCGAGAAAGCGGGGGTATCCAGGCAGACCATCATCGCCGTGGAGGCGGGCAAGTACGCCCCGTCGCTGGAGCTGGCGTTCCGCATCGCTGACGCTTTCGGCGTGAAGATCGGCGAAGTCTTCGATTATAGAGTAGAAGAAAAATAGGCATGCATGCGTACAATGTAAACGCTTAAGGATTGTTTTTGACCGCCCCATGCCCAAACTGACCGCACACGTGTAAGGAGGGAGAATATGAAGGCCGCCGTTTATGAAAAGCGCGGCGCGCCGGGCGTTTTCCGCGAGGTGGAGAAGCCGGCGCCCAAAGACAACGAGGTACTGGTGAAGATCTACGCATCGTCGGTCAATGCGCTGGATTACCGTTTAATCCGCATGGGCTTGGGTATCCCCGAACGCAGGATATTTGGCGCCGCCATTGCGGGGCGGGTAGAGGAAGCGGGCAAAAATGTGCGGTTGTTCCGCTTGGGAGACGAGGTATTCGGCGATATTTTCGCCTGCGGCATGGGCGGATTTGCAGAATATGCGGCTGTGCCTGAAACCATGCTGGTACGAAAGCCCTCCGGCGTATCGTTTGAGGATGCTGCATCATTGCCGGTGGCTGCCGAAACCGCACTGCTGGCGCTTCTGGACAAAGGGAACATCCGGCCGGGCCAGAGGGTGCTCATCTACGGCGCGGGCGGCGGCGTGGGTACCTTTGCGGTGCAGCTTGCCAGGCTGCTTGGAGCGCATGTCACAGCCGTCTGCGGCGAGGGCAGCATGGAGATGGTGCGCTCCCTGGGAGCGGACCGGGTCATCGACTACCGGCGGGAGGATTGCCTGAAAGGCAAAGACCGCTACGATCTGATTTTGGCAGTGAACGGAGGCCGGATGCTCCTTTCGTATAGGAAAGCCCTGAACCCGGGCGGCATATGCATCGTCGTGGGCGGCGCGATGTCCAAGATTATACAGGCTCTGGCCACCAGATCCATCCTGTCCTTGGGGAGCAAAAAGTTCTGCGTACTGTCGGCAAAAACTTCGTTGGATAACTTGTCGTTTCTGGCGAGCCTTGTACAGACAGGCAAGTTGCGGGTTGCTATCGACAGGCGGTATCCCCTGAGTGAAGCGGGGGCGGCCATTCAATACTTAATGAAGGGCCATGCAAAGGGAAAGGTGATCGTCAGCATCGTGAAGGAAGGAAATTCATGAAACGTTCTTCATAAATACGAAGCGCCGGATGCAAAACCGCGAACCAGTCTTCGCGGCATGGAATGGGCAGCAGGGGCTGCCCGTTTTTTTTGTAGAATGTAAAAGAATTCTATCTGTATATGTGCAACTAAACACGAAGGTGATTCGTCCTATGATATGGAAATGTTCATTTCTAGTTCTTATAGCGAAGAGGTGCCCGATGAAGAAACTTATTGTATGGATGATGGTGTGCGCACTCCTTCTATCAGGTGTCTTTGCATTGGCGCAAAGCGGGACACAACCTACTGCTCAATCCGGGTCCACCCAACTTGTTTCACTTAAATACGGGGACGAGGGGGATGCGGTGGCCCGGCTTCAGACAAAGCTTACCGAGCTGAAGTATTACACTGGAAACATCAGCGGATTATACCGTGAGGGCACCCAGGCGGCCGTTCGTAAATTCCAGGAGGAATTTGCCCTTGAGGTAACGGGCATCGCCGATGTAAAAACTCAGGAACAGCTTTTCGCCACCCAATACCGCCCGCTGGAAAAAGGTGATTCCGGGGATGCGGTGAAGGCGCTGCAAAACAGGCTGACAGAGCTTGGCTATTACAACGGCAAGGTCAGCGGCAATTATCTGGAAGGCACCTATTATGCCATTCATTCCTTCCAGCAGGTCAATGGTCTTGGGATCACCGGCAAGGCAGACGTGAAGACTCAGGAGCTTCTTTTCGACAGGGAGAAGGCGCTTCCCAAAAACGCTGCTACGCCCACTCCCGCGCCACGTAGCACCCCGGCTCCCACCATCGTTCCCGAAGGGAGCAGCGATGAAGGCCCGGTAGTACTCAGCGGAGAAAATGCGCCCACGGCGGCAGCTACGGAGGTACCCTTCTCAAAGAAACTGCAGCGCGGTTCCACCGGCAGCCAGGTAAAGCTGCTTCAAACGCGGCTGACGGAACTGGGCTTCTATCAGGGCCCCATCTCCGGCAACTTCATGAACCAGACCCGGGATGCGGTGCGCGCTTTCCAAACGCATAACGCCCTGACGGTGGATGGCATCGCCGGCAAGGAAACCTGGGACATGATCTTCAACAACGATCTGGTGGCTGACGCTTCCGCCACTCCCAAGCCCACCCCGGTGCCCACGCCCATCCCTTACGCCATCACGGTGGATGTGCGCAACCAGGTGGCGACTGTATACGGCCGGGATGAGCAGGGCCAGTATACGAACGTGGTTAGGCAGATGATCTGCTCCACCGGCACAAAGGCCAATCCCAGCGACCTGGGCGATTGGACATTGAACGGAAGCACCGCCCGTTGGGCCTACTTTCCCAAATGGGGTTCCAACGCCCAGTACTGGACCAGGATCAACAAGTCCATAGCGTTCCATTCGGTGATCTACAATTCCACCAACACCATGGACCTGGCGACCGGTTCCTACTACGCCCTGGGCTCCCGGGCCTCCCACGGCTGCATCCGCCTCCTGGTGAACGACGCCAAGTGGGTGTATGAAAACGTAGGCAAGGGCACCGTGGTAACCATTACTGACAAGCTGCCTTCCGATCCGGAACTTACCCAATCCTTGAAGCCGGCGGCGCTTGACAAGAGCAGGATGCTGCCCAAGCCCACTGCGGCGCCCACCCCGCCTCCCGCGTACGACAGCGCAAAGCAGCCCCCCCAGCCCTTCAGGACACTGGATAAGGGCTCCAAAGGCGAGGACGTGTACTGGCTGCAGATGAAGCTTACAGAACTGGGCTACTACAAGGGCAGTATAACTGGCGGCTACTACGGCGGCACGCAAGCGGCGGTGAAGGCCTTCCAGAAAGCCAATGGCCTGACGGCGGATGGCGTAGCCGGGACCAAGACCCAAAAAGTGATCTACGGGGATGTGCTGGGTTCGCCCGCTCCTATCGTAACACCCACGCCCAGCCCCACCAAGAAACCGTGACGCTACTCCTTAAGAAACCGAAGATGATATAAAGGAATAGAGAAGGCCCCGGGAGAGGAGAAAATCCTTTCCCGGGGCCTTGTGATATGTGGCTGGGGTGGTCAATTCCCCAAAAGCCTTCCTCGTCTTGCCTTCCCATTTAGGGGAAGGTGGCGCCGCAGCGCCGGAGGAGGAAAGGGGAAGGTGCCGCCCGCAAGCGGCGGAGGAGGCATAGCTGCCTAAATGAAGCTCATCTGCCGGGACTGCCGGGCAAGCATCGCCTGGTTGATATCCGGGAAGCGGTACAAAAGGCCCAGACGGCCGCATTCCTCCTGAAACAACTTTTTCAGTTCCTTGGCCCGGGGGCTTGGGCAAATGTAGTCAAGCCCGAAAGTCTGGGCGTATTTTTCTTTGATGCCGGGGAAGTCTCGGTCAAGCGCCTGATAGAAATACTCCCTGTCGCCTTCGCGCAGCGTCATTCCGAAGTGGCACACTACAAACTGCCCGCCGCACTCCTTTGTCCTGCGCAGGATAGCGCATATGTTTTCCTTGGTATCCGTTAAAAAGGGAAGCACGGGGTTGAGCCATACCCCGGCGTATACCCCCGCCTGTGAGAGGGTGGCCAATGCTTCAAACCGCAATGACGTGGGGGAGGCGTAGGGCTCTATTTTTTTGCTCAGCTCATCACTGTCCGTGGTGATGGAAAAGCAGGCCCGCACCGGGGTCTTCAGCTGGATAGCCGCTAAAAGCTCTGCATCCCTTGCGGCCAAAGCGGACTTGGTGGTGAAGGCTGCACCAAACCCATATTGGAGCAGCAGCTGAAAGGCTCCCCTGGTGACCTGAAGCTCCTCCTCAAAGGGGTTGTAAGGGTCGCTCATGGCCCCGGTGGATACAAGCCCGGTCTTGCGCTTGCGGCGCAATTCGTCCCGGA
>JAEWAH010000075.1 GCA_023391725.1 Bacillota bacterium
GCGTAGGGCCTGTCCGTTCCGCCCGTAAAACTCATGCAGAACTTAGGGAAGAGTGGGACGCAGGCTTCCTCTACTACGGAGGCCAGAAGGTCGACGGCACCGACATCAATGACGTGTTCCGCAAGACGGGAGCTCGTAAAAAGGGTCTGCTTTTTGAAGGTACGGCGTCCGAATCAAAACCATGGAAGCAATATTATACACGCGTCAAGGGAATACCCAGCCCGCATAACGTGGACGCCAACGTGAAGGCCATGCAGGGGCTGATCCCCACAGATTTTACAGCGTCTCCCCGGCCGTATCTGTTTACCGACGAGCTGCCTCAAACTGGGGAGTTTGCTTCGAATGTTTCCATCGAACAAAAAAATAAGAACTATTCTTCCTCTTTTGCCTATGATCCTGAGAACAACGTCTACCTGCGCAGCGTTCACGGTGAGCCCTATGTGGACAAGGCTACCCAGGAGCAGCTTGCCTTTTCCAACGTGATCATCCAGCGCACAAAGCTTACCTTTTTTGAAGACGACGGCAACCGGCCCGTAACGGTGGATGTGGGTTCAGGCAGCGCAGATATCTTTATCGGCGGCCGGTATATCCCGGGGTACTGGATGCGCACCGCTCTTGACCAAAGGACCGTGTTTTTCGATCAGGATGGCAACGAACTGAAACTGCAAAGAGGCAAGACCTTCATCAGCATCTTGGATGACGATGTTCCAGTATCCTATACCGGAGAGTAAGTCCATATATCACCTCATCAAAGAGGCCTGTGTTCCGGTGGAACACAGGCCTCTTTTCATTTTCAGCTTACGCCCGTTTGGCCTTCCAGACTTTGAAGTACCTTTGGATCGTGGGGCGGTTTATGTACGCCACGACGCCTATATAAGCGGCCACGATCACAAGCTTGATACCAATGTTTATGATGCTGACTTCATACATCCACTTGGTATAGCTCAAATACAGACCGGCGCCGGTAAACAGCATGATAATAAGCACGATCCGCAAAAATTCAGTGAAGCGGAAGCCCACGGTATTGTACTTCTTTGCAATAACCACCGCCACCGCTACCCGCAAGATCATGGCGATGATATCTGCCAGGGAGGATCCATACATGTTCCAGATTGGGATCAAAAGGGCGGAAAGGCCGATATTTAGCAGGCTGGAACTGACGGTGGTGATGAACACCAGCCGGCTGGCCTTCTTTTCATACAGGAGAAGGTTAATGTAGGGGTAATATGCGCTTTTGACAGCGAAGGTGAGCACGCAAAGCGGCACCACCGTCCAAGCCTGCTTATAGTTGGCGTTGAGGAACAGGAGGATCACCTCCTGGGAAAACAGCGCAATCAGAAGGAAAATCAGGCCGCTGAGCCAAGCCAAGGCGTAGGCCATCTGCCGGACGGAGGCGCTTCTTTCTTCCCCTCCCTCCTTCATTTGAGAAAAGAACCATGGTTGGAAAGCGGCGTTCATGGAGCTTTGAGCGATATCGGTCACTGTGCCAAACTGGCTGGCTAAGGCGAAAAGGCCCACCACAGACAGCGCGAAACGATTGTTGAGAAACACCCTGGATACAAGTTGGGCGATGTTGGTAGAAAGGTTATGCGGAATGATGGGGATGGAATAACGAAGCGTCTCCTTCAAAATGGGCAGGTCGATGCAAAAAGTGATCAGCTTTCTTTTGACAAGGTCAACAATCATGTAGACGCAAAACAGGATGTTGGTGATCATGGTGGCCAGTAAAACGCCATAGGCCCCCATGCGCAAGCTGACCACAAACAAGAATGTAAACCCGAACTGCACAAAAAAGAAAGCCATACTGGTTATGACGATGCGTTTGGCATCCTGCATGGCGTATAGGATTCGGGAATACATGGTGTACGCGCAGGAGAAGACCAGTCCTACCAGCGCCACCAGCACAATGGGAAAAAAGGGGATCCCCTCAAAAAACAAGTATATAAGTGCCTTGTTGAAAACGACGAGCAGCAGAAGAAACGCAAAGCCGGATACAAAAGAGAAGACGATCATAGTACCGAAGTACCGCTTGACCTTCTCCATATCCCCCTTATATTCCACATAAAAGCGAGAAACCGACATGTATAGGGAAAAGACGATGATAAATCCGGCCACCGAAGTAAAGCGGTTGATAATGTCTGTGGTCCCGTAATGCTCAGTAGTCAGGTATGCAGTGTACAAGGGCAGAAGGAAAAAAGAAAACGCCTTCAAAAGCAAGTCGTTGACCGTATAAATAAGGGAATTGCCAAGGACGCGATTTTTCATCCAGGTTCCTTTCCATTTGCGGCCGCATTTTTGCCCCCAAAGGCGGCCTAAGAGCCGGACCGGGGCCTATTTGCCTGAATTGCATCATAATCCCAGGATGGGCGTCCTGTCAAGTTTGCGCATACGGCGCGCAATTCATTCAATCCAGCGGTCCTGCGCTTTTCATACTCCAGGATATCCGCAGGCTGACAGTCCAGCACCTCACAGATCCTGCTCAGGGTTTCCAAGCGAATGGCCCTTGCCTTGCCTGTTTTCAGAATCGATAGATTGGAAAGTGTGATGCCCACCCGGTCAGAGAGCTCCGTCAAGTTCATTTTCCGCTTTGCAAGCATAACGTCCAGTACAATCTTGATAGCCATGATATCCCCTCACACCGCATATTTGATCCCGTTCGCTAATAGGGAGGCGTTGCCCGCCAGGAGGAGCGGCAGAATGGCACGTAAAAAATGAGCTTTTTCCGGCGATATAGTGATGCAGGCCCTCCGGAAACGATAAGCGCCGCACAGCAGGAATGGCGCTTGGTTTGCGGGCGGTTATGCAGGGGATCACCAGATTCAAGCAATTCTGGCGCATTCGATTGCCGATTTGTATAGTATATATTACCATTCATTGCATTGCAATAACAGTTTATCGATTTTCGATAAATTCAGCTCGAAATAAGAATGCCGTGAGCTACGGCCCTTTAGACTTTGATAACACTTCCGGCACTGCGTACCTTCCCTTAAGGTGAACGATGATTTAGTGGTGCGAAGTATATTGCATTCAAGCCGTTGACTTCCAGTTGCGCAAAACCAGCCAACAAAAAGCCTTCCCCTTGAGGGGAAGGTGGCGCGCAGCGCCGGAAGAGGTGTCGGCACACGCCGCTTTGGAAATGATACATTCTTCTTCCCGAACAGGACACCTCTTCAGTCGCCTGCGGGCGACAGCTTCCCCTCAAGGGGAAGCCTTTTGGAGGGCCTTCCCTACCGCCTACTTTGATATGCTCACGGTCTGCTAAATCACCGTTTACTCAAAGCGAAGCCAGCAGAACAAAGCAAAGCGCCTCACATATTTTCTTGCGGGGCGTTTTGCAAATCACTATTACACTTTACCAATGTGCTATATCTCTATATCCCCCTCAAAATCCTTCTGGGCATCCCCGGTGAGCCATAAGCCCTCCTCGTCATAGCGCACCACCAACTCCCCACCGATCAGACGCAGGGAGATATCTGTGTCCTTGTCGCACAGCCCGCATCGCACCGCGGCAGCGGCCACCGCGCAGGCGCCGGTGCCGCAGGCCCAGGTTTCGCCTATCCCCCGCTCCCACACCCGCATTTTGAAGGTATTGCGGTCGATGGCCTGGGCAAAGGAAATATTCGCCCGCTGGGGAAACAGCGGATCGCACTCCATCTGCGGGCCTTGCGTCTCAATTTCGATTTGATCCACATCTTGCACGAACAGAACGCAGTGAGGGTTGCCCATGGATAAGCAGGTGATCTCCCTTTCCTCCCCCGCCAGCATGACCTTGCGGCGGATGGCCTCCTCTTTCAGCGCCACGGGCACAGCCTTGGGGCGGAAATCAGGCTGACCCATCTTCACGCACACGGAGTATACCGTTTCCTCCCGCAGATACAATTGAAGCGCGCGCAATCCCCCGCCCGTTTCCAGCACCATTTGATCCTTGCGCACCCGGCCAGATTCATACAGGTACTTGCCCACGCAGCGCATAGCGTTGCCGGCCACCTCTCCCTCGCTGCCGTCGGCGTTGAACATGCGCATTTTGGCGTCCGCCACAAGGGACGGCAGGATCATCACAATGCCGTCGCCGCCAATGCCCTTGCGCCGGCTGGAAACCCTGACGCACAGGGATTCGGGGCTCAAAATCTGCTGCTCGAAACAATCAAAATAAATATAATCGTTCCCTGTGGCCCGCATCTTCAAAAAGTGAAGCTTCTCTCTTGCGGTGCGCATGTGGTTCATGTCCACCAATTCAAAGTTCACCTGGGAGTAGCGAGAATTTAAGCTGCTGGCCAGGGCGTTGGCGGTGTCCATGCTGGTAAATACGGGGATGGCCCGCTCCACTGCCTTGCGCCGAAGCTTTACGCTGGTCTTGGTGGGAAAGCGGCCCTTGCTGGATGTGGATATCACTACATTTGCAAACCCCTGGTCCAGAAGGGCTGCGGTATCCTCCTGCTTGACTTCCGTCGCTTTCAGCCCTGCTTCCAAAAGAGACTTGCAGGTGCCGGGAGTGGCATACAGGGAAAAGCCCAATGCTGCAAACCGGCGGGCGGTCTCTGTCGCCTCCCGCTTGTCACTGTCCCGGACCGATAGAAGGAGGCCACCCGTCTTTTTCATCCGGTAACCCGCGGCAATCAGGCCCTTGTAAAGTGCCTCCTCCAGCGTGCGTCCTACGCCCAGCACTTCGCCGGTGGACTTCATCTCCGGGCCTAGGTGCGTATCTACATCCGCCAACTTTTCAAAGGAGAAGGTAGGCACCTTTACTGCGTAATAGGGCGCCTGGCGGTAAAGCCCGGTACCGTAGCCCGTATCGGCAAGCTTTTCTCCCAGCATGCAGCGTACGGCAATGTCCACCACAGGCAGCCCCGTGACCTTGCTGATGTAGGGCACCGTGCGGGAAGCCCGGGGATTGGCTTCGATGACGTATACCTGATTGTGGTGGATGACGTACTGGATGTTGATGAGTCCTATCGTGTTCATTTCCAGCGCCAGCGCCCGGGTGGCTGCCAGCAGCCGCTGGGTCAGCGCGCCGTTTAAGTTCCAGGCGGGATAAACCGCGATAGAATCCCCGGAATGGATGCCCGCCCGCTCGATATGCTCCATGATGCCGGGGATCAGCACATCCGTCCCATCGCAGATGGCGTCCACCTCCACCTCCACGCCCAGCAGGTACTGGTCGATGAGAATGGGGTTTTCGATCCCATGAGAAAGGATGATCTGCATGTATTCCTTGACGTCATCCTCCGTGAAGGCGATGATCATGTTCTGGCCGCCCAGCACGTAGGAGGGGCGCAGTAAAACGGGA
>JAEWAH010000140.1 GCA_023391725.1 Bacillota bacterium
GGTGGGAGGTTCAGCGGGAGACATTCTGCCTTTAGGATCACGGGCAGGGAAGGACAAGTATTTTTTGGGGAAGGCCTCCGAAGGTCCAGGGCGATCGGAAAGCCCTGGACGCTCCCTCAGGAGCGACACTCTTTTAATCTCGTTTCAATCCCTACACAACTGCCAATAAATATATAAAGACGAAAGGAGTCTTTACCTATGAAGGAAATCACGTTTTTTATGATGGATGTCTGCCCCTACTGCAAACAGGCGCAAAAATGGCTGGACGAGCTGTACCAGGAGCACCCGGAGTACAAGAAGATCCCTATGAAGACCATCGACGAGCGCAAGCAGCCCGCCATCGCAAATCAATACGATTATTATCTCGTGCCCACTTTCTATGTGGATGGAGAAAAGCTTCACGAGGGCATAGCTACCAAGGAAAAAGTTGAAAACGTATTAAAGCAGGCGCTGAACGCATAAAAGTTGATTTTTCAGGCGGGAAGAGGCGCAAAAGCCTCTTCCTTTTTGCCTGCTCACAAAAGGAAAGGCCGGACGCGTTATGATGAAGAAATTGCTGGCCGTGATGGTCTCCCTGATGCTGATGTTCGCTCCTCTGGGCATGAGCGCGAAAGCGCTTGAAAGCATCGTCAAAAATTATAGCGATGGAAGCCAGTATTTCGGCTGGGTCGAGAATGATGTCCCTAACGGGTTCGGGATCATGCAGTTCGCCAACGGCGATATGTATTATGGGGAATGGGCAGGCGGGCTGCGCGCCGGGTTCGGGGCGTATTTGTTTGCCGGCGGAGGCATGCAGGCCGGCTTCTGGGAAAACAATGGATTAAGCGGCATGGGCATGACCCTATCCAAAGACGGCGCACGGTACGAAGGCTTTTTCAGCGATAACCGGCCCAATGGCCAGGGGTTCACCATCACACAGGATGGGACCATGTATTCCGGGGAATGGACCAACGGCCAAAGAGACGGCGGGGCCGCCGTCGCCACCGGATGCCTGGCGCCTGTGTTCACCGCGACGTACCTGAACGGAAGCGATATGTACCTTGGCGAAACGCTGGGCAGCGTTTTAGAAGGCTACGGCGTGTACTGCTTTACAAACGGCGATTACTATGTAGGCCAGTTCAGCGGCGGCCATTGCAACGGGTATGGGCTGTATGTGAATGTCGCCACCCAGGGGTATATGGCGGGGCGGTTTGTGAATGATCTGCCCGATGGGATCGTGACATCGCATTATTTGGACGGCACCGTGTACACCTCGCTGCCGGGCGGCGAGACGGCGGGAGGCACGGCGCAGGACAGCGGCGTGTGCATCACCTGCCACGGCACGGGAAGATGTCCCATCTGCCGCGGGACCGGGACGTACAGCAATTACGGTTTTTCAAATGATTGCACTGCGTGTAATGGCACGGGGGATTGCTATACGTGCCATGGGACGGGATTCGGGCAGTAGCGAGTGGCGTTCTGGTTATTCTGTCCCACTCTTTGACCACCTTGCGGCGGCGCACCCCACACCGACAACCACCCCGTCCGGCTTCGCCGTCCACCCCTCCATAGAGGGGAATTTGCTGGGCGCCGCCAGTGGCGGATGAAGCGAAGAGAAGGAAACTTGCGAAACGAGCAATGCCAGTGTAGCGCAGCAGCGCGACGATTGAGCAAGCGGAGGCGAGCAGCGCAGGGGTGGTTGACCGTAGGGGGCGATGCGCCACATCGCCCCGTTCTCTTTGCAAACAAAATGAAGGCCCAGCGGGAAGGGGGGCTGTCATCTGAAAGATGACTGGAGGATGTGCAATAAGACCTCCTTCCGGCGCTTCGCCTCACCTCCCTCCAGAGGGAGGTTTTGTTTTATGCAAAGACCCTGCCCCTCCCATCATCAAGATGGGAAGGGGCAGGGCCTATTTATATGTCCCCAGATAGGGATTCTCAAGGGATATATCCCTTGAGCGGTGGGGTCCAGGGGAGGCAGCGCCTCCCCCTGGTTACTTCCTATTCGCCTTCATCCGCAGATCATGGGCGAGCTGGCGCTTGCGCATGCGCAGGGATTTTGGCGTGATCTCCAGAAGTTCGTCGTCATCAATGAACTCCAGGCATTCTTCCAACGTGAGGGGATGCACGGCGATTAACCGCAGGCTTTCCTCGGCGGCGGAGGAGTTGCGCATATTGGTGGCGTGCTTTTTCTTGCAGACGTTGACAACCAGGTCACCGGGCCGGGCGTTTTCGCCGCAGATCATGCCGGAGTAGACGGGGATGCCGGCGCCGATAAACAGCGTGCCCCGCTCTTGGGTGTAGAACAGGCCGTAGGAGGTGGATTCGCCGGATTCAAAGCAAACAAGTGCGCCTACGTTCCGGTGCGGGATGTCACCCTTAAAGGGTTCATAGCCTTCGAACACTGCAGACATGATGCCCTCGCCCCGGGTATCGGTCAAGAATTCGGAGCGGTAGCCGAACAGGCCGCGGGAAGGGACGAGGAATTCCAACCGCACCCGGTCACCACCACCCATGGAGGCCAATGTCCCCCGGCGGCGGCCGATCTTTTCGATCACGGCCCCGGCGTAGGCCTGGGGCACATCGGCTACCATCCGCTCGATGGGTTCGCACGTTTCGCCATTGATCTCGCGGTACAGGACTTCCGGCTTGCTCACGGCAAACTCATAGCCCTGGCGGCGCATGGTCTCGATAAGGATGGAAAGGTGCAGCTCGCCCCGGCCACAAACTTCAAAGGTATCGGGGCTCCCGGTCTCGGCAACGCGCAGGGAAACGTCGGTTTGAAGCTCTTTGAACAAACGCGCCCGCAGGTGACGGCTGGTAACGTATTGGCCTTCCTTGCCGGCAAAGGGGCTGTCGTTTACGGAGAAGCTCATCTTTACCGTCGGCTCGCTGATGCGAACAAAGGGCAGCGCCTCCACCTGTACGGGATCGCACACCGTATCGCCGATGGATAAGTCCTCCATACCGGTGAGGGCCACGATGTCGCCCATGGTCACTTCCGTGGCGGGCAGGCGCTTAAGGCCGTCGTAGCGGAACAGGCCCGTGAGGCGCCAGGGCTGGCTGACCACCCCGGTTTCAAGATTTGCGTGAACGACTGTCATGCCCTCTTTGAGCGTGCCCCGCTGGATGCGGCCCACGCCGATGCGGCCCACATACTCGTTGTAGTCGATGGTGGAGATGAGGACTTGAGCAGGCCCTTCCAGATCGCCTTCCGGAGCCGGGATGTACTGCAATATGGCGTCAAACAGGGGCTTTAACGTTTCCTCCGGCTTGTTAAGATCCAACGTGGCGGTGCCTTTGCGGGCGGAAACGTACAGGATGGGATGCTCGATGGTGCTCTCGTCGGCGTTGAGGTCGATGAGAAGATCGAGGATCTCGCCCACCACTTCCTCGCACCTGGCGTCGGGCCTATCCACCTTGTTGATGACGATGAGGACTTTTAATTGCAGGTCCAAAGCTTTTTTCAGCACGAACCGGGTTTGGGGCATGGGGCCTTCAAAGCTGTCGATGAGCAGCAGCACGCCGTCCACCATTTTGAGTACCCGCTCCACCTCGCCGCCAAAGTCGGCGTGGCCGGGGGTATCCACGATGTTGATGCGGGTGGTGCCGTAATGCACTGCGGTGTTTTTGCTAAGGATCGTGATGCCGCGCTCCCGCTCCAGGTCGTTTGAGTCCATGACCCGGTCAACGACTTGCTGGTTTTCGCGGTAGACGCCGCCCTGCTTGAGCATTTGGTCCACCAGGGTGGTCTTGCCGTGGTCTACGTGGGCGATAATGGCGATATTGCGGATGTCATCCCGGGTCATATATATTTCCTTCCTGATGTTGGCGTTAGGGGGGGCGGCGATAAGCCGCCAAGGGTGTAGGGGCGATCAAAGCCTCTTTTGAAAGGAGGTGTCACGGCGAAGCCGTGACGGAGGATTGCGCCCGCTAGTGCCGGAGCACAAATATCTATACGAGGGAGTGTCGTGCCTGCGGGCACGACCAGGGCGATCCTAACGCCCTGGACCTTCGGAGGCGTGCTCGTTAGCCTTGGGCATGCCTCGCGGCAGTTTCGGCCAGTTGCAAGCCCGGATTGTTCTCCATGGCCAGACGGATGGACCACTCGTTTTCGAACAGCAGCACGTCCCGCTCCTGGCTGTCTTTGGCGCGGCCGCTTGTAGAAGTGAGCTTCAGTTCATCAACAGGCTTGGGACTGGACGTCACCCAGCGCACGAACCGGAAGGGCATATTGTCCATGAGGATCTCCGCGCCGTACTCACCCTTTAGGCGGTAAGCCAGCACGTCAAATTGCAGAATGCCCACCACGCCCACCAGGAATTCCTCACGGCCCGTTTCGGTGCGGATGAAAGTCTGGATAGCGCCTTCCTGACTTAGCTGCGTAATGCCTTTGACAAACTGCTTGCGCTTCATGCTGTCCAGGGGCCGGACCCGTGCAAAGTGCTCCGGGGCGAACACGGGGATGTCTTCAAAATGGAGCTTGCGGCCGATGGCCAAAGTATCCCCCAACCCAAATAATCCGGGGTCGAACAGGCCAATAATGTCGCCTGCCCAGGCCTCCTCAACCGCTTCCCGCTCGTCCGCCATGAACTGCTGGGGCTGCTTTAATTGAACATCCTTATCCGTGCCGCTGTGCCACACGGTCATCCCTTTTTCAAAGGCGCCGCTGACGATGCGCAGGAAGGCCAGCCTGTCCCGGTGGGCCGGGTTCATGTTGGCCTGGATCTTAAAGATGAAGCCGGTAAACTGCGGGTCTTCCGCAGGGATATCGCCCTGATCGCTCTTGCGTGGGAGCGGCGGGGGCGTAAACTGCAAGAACCTTTTTAAGAAGGGTTCCACGCCAAAGTTAGATATGGCCGAGCCGAAAAACAGCGGCGTCAATTGCCCCTGGCGAACGGCGTCCAAATTGAACTCGTCCCCGGCTACGTCCAGCAGCTCGATCTCATCCTTTAAGCGCTTGATATAGTGAGGCGCGAGGATCTTTGAAAGGGTCGGGTCGGAAAGGGCGATCTCCGTCTTTTCCACCTTGTTCTTGCCGTGGTCGCCCCCGGTGTACAGCTCTATGGTCTTGCTATCCCGGTGGTATACGCCCTGGAAATCCCCGTCCACGCCAATGGGCCAGTTGATGGGGCAGGAGCGGATGCCCAGCACCTGTTCCAATTCTTCCATCAGGGCGAAGGGGTCACGGGCGGCCCGGTCCATTTTGTTGACGAACGTGAAAATGGGAATATTGCGCAGGCGGCAGACCTTAAAGAGCTTGATGGTCTGCTCTTCCACGCCCTTGGCCGCGTCGATGAGCATCACCGCCGCATCGGCCGCTACCAGCACCCGGTAGGTATCCTCGCTGAAATCCTGATGGCCGGGGGTATCCAGGATGTTGATGCGGAAACCGTCAAACTCGAACTGCATGGCGCTGGAAGTGACGGAGATGCCGCGCTGCTTCTCTATCTCCATCCAGTCGGAGGTGGCGTGGCGCTCAGCCTTGCGCGCCTTCACGCTGCCGGCCTGGCGGATGGCGCCGCCGTAGAGCAGCAGCTTTTCCGTCAGCGTCGTCTTTCCCGCGTCCGGATGGCTGATGATGGCAAAGGTGCGGCGCTTTTGCACTTGGGCGTGAAGGGCCGCAGCGAATTCCGGCGTGGCGGGGGAAGGAAGCATGGTTGGACGACCTCCTAAATGGTGAGTGGGTGGTGTGGCACACCAACTTGATATTTTACTATGTGGAGGGTGGGGATGTCAACCCGGGGGCGCTGCATCAGGGATCCTTACCAAAGGGATATGTCCCTTTGGAAACCCTGTATTAGAATAAAGAAAAACTTGCCTTTCCAATGCCATAAGCAAGGAGGACAAGAATAATGCTTCTGCTAGTAGACAATGTTAAAATAGGAATCAAGGTGCTATGCAAGGAACAAACACTCTGTATTGATATCTAGAATATCCATAAGTTGTGAGCTATTTATTCTGTTATGAAGTCCAAGTTTGAATGTATTATTTCCAGTATAATACAAATCTACATGATTCAAAGGGTGTCTATTTCCATTACAATTTGCCGGATCATAATCATAGCGCAGATAGCCCGGTTCAAAAAGCAATAAAAATTGGAAAATTCTCCAATAGGCATTTCGTTCTTGGTCGGAGCTTATGGAGAAGTCATCCATTATATCACAAAACTCATCAATCATTGCTTCAATAGAGGTGAAACATTGATTATCTCCCCCAAATATAGAGAGCAAAATTGATGTCACTTTACTTTCTAATTCGATTTCTTCATAAAAAATTTTTAACATTCCGCTAGAGTCTTCTTCAGACAAAGAAAATGGGAATTGAAATGTATGTATACTTTCGTTTCTGTCGATGAAAAGTCTACTCATTTTATCAATATGAAGTGAAATAAAAAAGGCTATCATTCATGCTAACTCTTCCTCCTAAGGATAATCCCTGCTATTTTTAAGGGAGATTGCTCCTGTTTGCATGTTATCTATGCTAATAATTCGCCGAGAGGCATGATGTATTTTACCTGCAGCGCAAGGTAGATTTAATATTAGCATCCTTATGAAATACCGTCAAGGCAAATCTTTCCTTTGGGAGTTGGACCCAGGATGAAGACTATTCTCCTCACAAAACCCGCATCGTTGTAATTCTTCCCTGCGGCTCCCTTTCGAGATTATGTTGAAAGGCTTTTCCTGCTAAGGGTCTCAACACCTCTTTTCCTTCTTTCGTGTATATTGAAGTGGAGGGCACAGCAGGCGACGCTCAAGGCTGCGGTCAGAATCTCCGGCGGCCTTTTGCATCCTCCGGCGCGTCTTCCGAATTTTAAACAGAAGGATGAAGGGAATAAAACTATGGGTAAAAAACCGTGCGATAATTGCGAGATTTGCGAGAATCTCCGTGAGCGGCTGGAAGAATCCATGCAGGACGAGATATGTGATGCCGGTCTATATGCACAGATCGCCAATGAGGCGCCTACAGATGAACTTCGCAAGATCATCGTCAGTATCGTAGGAGACGAATACGGACATGCCCGTATTCAAGCAGCGCTTTTGGGCATATGTCCCCCGAAAGTATCCTGCCCCCCCGAGTGCCCGCAAGCCACCGGGGACTTCAAGAAGGACGTGGAGATGGCGGTATCGGGCGAGTTGGACGCCATCCGGCGCTATGCGGAGCTGGCCCGGTGCGCGCCGACCTTTGACATCCGGTTTCTGCTGACCTCGATCCTTGGCGACGAATACGCCCACACCAGGATCTGGAACGCCATGCTGCAAGCCCATAATCTTTGCGAAAAGCATTGCGAAAAGGAATGCGAGAAGCACGAGAAGGAATGCGAAAAGCGCGAAAGACCCTGCGAGTACGAGAAGCCCTATGAAAAGCAATACGATTATGGCAAGTACGGCTATTCCCAGTATTATCAACAGTCACAGGGCTGAAGCTAATATGTCTCAGGCCGGCGTGAAGC
>JAEWAH010000171.1 GCA_023391725.1 Bacillota bacterium
GCACAGGGATGAGGACAATGCCAACACAACCTACCAGGCGCTTACCGACCGGGCTACTTCCCTATCGGTGGAAGCAGGAGCGGCCACTGCCTTCCTGGAGCCGGAACTGCTATCCATGGATGAATCGGCCATCCAAGCGCTGATGAAAGATCCCACCCTCAAGGATTACGATGTATATCTGCGCAATCTCCTGCGCAATAAGCCTCATACGCTCCCCGCCGAGCAGGAAAAGCTGCTGGCCATGACTGGGGAAATGGCGGACGCGCCGCAAAACATATTCTCCATGTTCACCAAGGCTGACATGAAATTCCCTGATATCCGCAACGAAAAAGGCGAGGAAGTGCCCCTCACCGAGGCTTCCTACGGTACTTTCATCCGCAGTGCCGACCGCCGGGTGCGCAAGGAGGCCTTCACCGCGCTGTTTGAGACCTACGAAAGCTTCGGGTCCACCATGGCCGCTACCTATGGCGCCAGCGTGAAGGGCGACCTGTTCTCCGCCCGTGTACGGGGTTTTGAGACAGCGGTGGAAGCATCCCTGTTCCCGGATGAGGTTCCCCTTTCCGTTTACGACAACCTCATCTCTGTCATCCATGAAAGCCTTCCGGCCTTGAATGAATATCTGGCGCTGCGCAAGCCCGCCATGGGCCTGGATGAAGTCCACCTGTACGACCTGTACGCCTCCATGGTGGATGATTTCGACATGCCCCTCCCCTATCCCGATGCCTACAAGCTGGTGATGGATGGTCTTTCCCCCATGGGCGAGGACTATCAAAAGATCCTCAAGGGCGCCTACGAGGATGGCTGGATCGACGTCTATTCCAACAAAGCCAAATCCAATGGCGCCTATTCCTGGGGCGCCTACGGGGTGCACCCCTATGTGCTCTTAAACCACCGGGAGGACATCGACAGCGCCATGACCATCGCCCACGAGATGGGCCACGCTATGCATAGCTTCTACAGCAACGCGGCCCAGCCCGCGCCCAAGGCCAGCTATTCCCTGTTTGCGGCGGAAGTGGCCTCCACCTGCAACGAGATCATCCTGATGACAAAGCTCATGGAGCGCAACGCCGGCAACAAAAAGGCGCTGGCCTATCTATGCAACCACCTCTTGGAGCAGTTCCGCACCACGGTATTCCGTCAGACCATGTTTGCAGAGTTCGAGCGCATCAGCCACAAGATGGCGGAAGATGGCGAAGCCCTTACCAAGGAAGCGCTGTCGAAAGCCTATCTTGAGCTGAATCAGAAGTACTATGGCTTGCACTGCCAGGTGGATGAACTGATTCAGGTGGAATGGATGCGCATCCCCCACTTCTACCGCGCCTTCTATGTGTACAAATATGCCACGGGCTTCTCCGCTGCGGTGTTCCTGGCCAACCGCATCCTCACCGAGGGCGAGAGCGCGGTGAAGGATTACCGCAAATTCCTTTCCGCCGGCGGGAGCCTGCCCCCCATCGAGGCGCTGAAGCTTGCCGGGGTGGATATGTCCAGCCCCGAGCCCATCCGCAGCGCCATGGAAGTGTTCAAGCAGACCACCAAACGCCTGGCCCAGCTTCTTTAAACAAAGGAGGAAGATTTGATGAACGGCTATAACAAGGAGGAAGCGCTTCCTTTCATTCTGACAAAGATCGACGCCCGGCTGCACAAGGAACTGCCCCTGCCTCTTGAGCAGCTCGTATCCGAAGCCATCGACTCAGACCTGGATTTCATGCGCACAAGCGGCGTGCTGGACGAGAATGGGAACGCCGGCAACACCTACTACGATGATGACGACGCCTTTGAATACATGCTTGACGCGTTGACGAACCGCCATAAGCTGAAGGCTGAACAGGCCATGAAGGTGGCTTCGCTCCTGGATGACTATATGGACGCCCAGCAGGCGTTCATGGAGTCAAAGGGATTGGTGGATTGGGAGTAACCTCCGAAGGTCCAGGGCGACCGGAAAGCCCTGGTCGTCCCTCCGAAGGTCCAGGGCGACCGGAAAGCCCTGGTCGTGCCCGCAGGAACGAAACCCATCAAACCCATAACAAAGCGGCTGCCACAAAATTTGCGGCAGCCGCTTTCTTTATTTTTCAAACGCCATATTTCCCTTCCAATAACCCGCTCTGCAGAATATGCCCCTCCATCGCCTTTTGAAGCTGCCGCCGGGTCGCACCCGGCTTCAGGTCCAATACCGTATCCAGTGCATACACTTTAAAGCGGTATACATGCGTCCCAAAAGGCGGATTAGGTCCAACGTACGCAGTCCGCCCGAACCCGTTTCTCCCCTGTGAGGCGCCGCTCAATGCGGAAATCACCTCACCAGAAGCCACATTCTGCGGGATCTGAGCTGTATCCGCAGGGATGTTGTACACCACCCAGTGGGTGAAAGACAAAAATGGAATGGGGATATCCGGGTCATCCACAATCACGGCGATTGTCTTTGCCTTGGGGTCGATACCTTCTATCGTAAGCGGCGGCGACATATTGCCTCCCCTTTGGCTGTGGATCGCAGGCATTGCGCCGCCGTTATTAAAAGCGCTGCTCGTGATAGAAAGATTGCCCATAATAACGCCTCCTTCTCCCGCGTTGAACGGCGAGAGATACACCCCGGCAATAACCGCCGCAACAAGGACGAGAACAATGCCCAGGATGATCTTCACGACTCTTCTGTTCTTCAAAATGCCCTCCGGCTCGCTGCCTTCACTCGTACAAAATACCTTACCCGCACAACACCATCATCAAATCATTCACGTTCGTGCCGGTGGGCCCGGTGACGAGCAGCCCGCCTGCGGCCGAGAGCGCATGGTAGGAATCGTTTTCATTCAAACAATCGTCTATGCTGATATTCATTTCCCGGAGCCGGGCCGCAAACTCTCCGGTGACAAGCCCGCCCGCCGCGTCGGTAGGTCCGTCCGTGCCGTCCGAGCCCACTGACACGACCGCCACATTGGATAGCCCATCAATCCCTTTTGCGGCGGCCAGCGCAAGCTCCTGGTTCCTGCCACCCTTGCCCTGGCCGCGAAGGTGCACCACGGTCTCCCCGCCCATTATGATGGCGCAGGGTGGCTTTACCGGCTGGCCATCAAGGCGCACCTGCCTGGCCATGGCCGCCAGCATCCCGCCTGCCTCCCGGGCCTCTATATCCAGCGTGGTGGACAGCAAAAGCGGCGCATAGCCCCTTTTCCCTGCCGCCTCCATGGCCGCCTGGCACAGCGCCTGCACATTCCCCGTAACCTCTGTAAGAACATTGGGCAGGGCTTTGGGCGTCTCCTCCTGCAATTTATTCAACAGCTGCGGCGGCAGATGCAAATCATACCGCCGGACGATTTCCATAGCGTCTTTTCCGGTGGAGCTGTCGGGATAGGCGGGTCCGGAAGCAATGCTGTCCAACGGATCGCCCAGCACGTCACTGAGCACAATGGAAAGAACCTGTGCCGGCTGGCAGTGCAGCGCGAACCGGCCGCCCTTCACCTGGGACAGGTGCTTGCGCAGGGTATTGATTTCCACAATCCCAGCCCCGCAGGCCAAGAGTTGTTTCGTCATGTCCGCAATATCCGAAAGCGTAACACCGGGGAGCGGCAGCTCAAACAGCGCCGAGCCGCCCCCGGACACAAGAAAAACAACCGTCTGCGCAGAGGTAAGTCCCTCCACCATTTGGAGGGCTTCCCGGGCAGCGCTTACGCCGCTTTCGTCCGGCACGGGATGGCCCGATTCCCGGATCACAAGGCCGGGGATAACCCCCAGGGAATGGCCGTACTTGGTGATCACGATCCCGCCGGATACCTTTTCGCCTAAAACATCCACTGCCGCCCTGGCCATCCGCCAGGCGGCCTTGCCAATGGCGACGACCATCGCGTCTTTGATTTCGGGATGCCGTATCAGGGCCTTTTTCACCGCCGCCTCGGGCAAAACGGCCTCAATGGCTTCACTCAAGATGGCCCGGGTATCTTCACACAGCTTGTACATGCAAAAAGCCCTCAGGTCGTGGGGACCGCATTCGCAACATCCTGCGGCCGCAAAAAGCCCGGTACGGTAAGCGTCAGCACGATCACGGCAATCCCCACCAGCGCCACATACAGCGCAAACCACTTAAGCGACGCATGGCCGATAAGCCTCAAAAAGAAGCGGATGGCCAAATACCCGCTGATAGCGGCCACCAGCATACCTACCACGGTGGGGATGAGGTCCAACTGCTGGAATGCGCCGCTTTCAAGCGCGTCCTTCCCCTCGAAGATCAGGCTGCCCAGGATGGCCGGAGCGCTCATCATGAAGGAGAATTTGGCTGCTGACTGGCGCTCCATTCCGGAGGCAACGCCGCCCAGGAGCGTAGAGCCGCTGCGGCTAACGCCCGGGAGCAGAGCCACCGCCTGCATGCAGCCCATAGCGACAGCGTGCTTGACGCCCGGCTCCTCGGAACGCTGTATATGCTTGCCGCCCCGATGGCTCAGCTTTTCCGTAAGGAGCAGGAAGGCCCCAGTGATCAGGAAAGCGATCCCCAAGAACCAGCTTCTTTCGCTAAAAAAGCTCTCCACAAATTTATTGAAAGGCAGCGCGATGACGATCGCCGGGATGGAGGCGATGATCAGCATCAGCAGCGTTTTGGACTTGAACGGGTTGCGCAGGATAGCCATCCAGTCCTTCCAGAACACCACCAATACGGCAATGAGGGTGCCCACGTGAAGCAGGATATCCAGTATTATGTAGGCCGCTGCGGATTTCC
The DNA here is from genome assembly GCA_023391725.1 of Bacillota bacterium. Taxonomy (GTDB): domain Bacteria; phylum Bacillota; class Clostridia; order Christensenellales; family Aristaeellaceae; genus JAEWAH01. The sequence continues at coordinate 4,700 of JAEWAH010000171.1, forward strand.
CCTGGCCGGTGATCCCCATCAGGGCCTGCACAAGTACAAGATGTCCGCTGGAGGAAATGGGCAAAAACTCCGCCAGGCCCTGCACAAGGCCCAGAATCATGGCTTGCAGTATATTCATTTGGACAAACCCTTCCTTCCAAATTTAAGTCGATGCCTATTATACATGAATCTCCCGCGCCTGTCACGATGCAAACAAGATCCGCGAAAATGATTGCTCATCTTCGCGGATCAGCCATTTTTCTCGCCCCTCAAAAGCGCCCGCTCATTCGGCCAGGATGAGCCTTACCAGGTCTACGATCTGCACAAATTCCGCGCGGTAGCCATAGGTATCCGCTTCGCGATTTTTCAGTGCCCTGTCCAGCACGCTGTCGAAGCTGGCATCGCCTTTGTAGGGAGAATCCGCAAGGAGCAGCCCAAACTCGGCCACAACGCTGGCAAATGCCATCCCTCCGCTCATGGTACCGGAAAGCTGCCCGGCCTTTAAAGCACTTCCCGCAGTCATGATCTTTTCATCCTGAGGCAGCTTGTAGCGGATGGACACATACAGCTCCTCATCCCCGCCCGTCACCGTCTTTTCCTGATAGCGCGACTGGGCGATTGTTGTGGGCGTCCCTTCCGCTTTGGAGGGTACGATCTCATACAATGCGATCATCTGATGGCCCGCGCCCATCTCGCCGGCATCCTTTTGATCGTCCTTGAAATCCTCGGTATTCAAAAGCCGGTTCTCATAGCCGATCAGCCGGTAACCTGCCACGTGCTCGGGGTTGAACTCCACCTGGAGCTTCACATCCTTGGCGATGGTGAAAATGGTGCCCGTCATATCGTCCACCAGCACCTTCTTGGCTTCCTTCAAGGTGTCGATATAGGCGTAGTTGCCGTTGCCAAAGTCGGCCAGGGTCTCCATTTCATAATCCTTCAGGTTGCCCATGCCAAAGCCCAGCACGCTTAAATAAATGCCGCTGTCCCGCTTGGAGGTGATGAGTTCCTCAAGCCCGCTGGCGCTTTGCACGCCCACGTTGATATCACCGTCGGTCATAAGGATCACCCGGTTGTTCCCGCCATCGATAAAGGCCTCCGCCGCCATTTTATAGGCCGCCTCGATACCGCCTTCGCCGTTGGTGGAGCCGCCCGCGTCCATGCTGTCAATGGCCGCGTTCAACTTTTCTTTCTGGTCCCCGGGGGTGGTGTCCAGCAATGCCCCCACGGTACCAGCGTAGGTCACAATGCTTACCCGGTCCTTGGGGCCTAGCTGCGAAACAAGCAGCTTGAGGGCTTTGCGCGCCAGCGGGAGCCTGTTGTCCTGCTCCATGGAGCCGGATACGTCCACCAGGAAAACCAGGTTGCTGCCAGGCAGATCCGCCTTGTTTGGCTCATAGCCTGAAAGGGCGATCATGGCCAGTTGATGATCCTTGTTCCACGGGCATACGGCCAGTTCTGTGGTGATGGAAATGGGTTCCTCTGCCGTGGGCTTGGGCAAAGTGTAGTCAAAATAGTTGAGCATCTCCTCAATGCGGATGGCGCCCCTGTCCGGCAGGGAACCGCCCAGAAGGATTCTTCGGATGTTGGCGTAGGAGGCGGTGTCAACATCCAGTGAAAAGGTGGAAAACGGGCTGTCGAAGGGATTCAAAAAGCGGTTCTCTGTAAAGCTAGCGTAGGATTCATCGTTCAGGCCATTATAGTCGATCTTAAGAACAGGTCCAGGCGCGGAATATCCACGGCCTGATCCGTCGGCCGACACTGCCCCCGTCTGCGGCGCAGGCATGCCCGCCGAAGGCGTCACAGCTCCCGTGAAAAGGGCGGCCGCATCACGGACTTTTGCCAGTAATTCCTGCTGGATGTGTCCATCGAGGTATGCCTTAAAGGATGCGATGAGCGTCTTGGCGTCCTCCCCGGAAACAAGGCTGCCACTTACGGCTGCAAGACCGGCAGTCAGATCGTTCTCGATGGCGAAGGCCAGATTCTGGGCAGCGGTCATTTCCGAAAACCCCACTGCCGCGCACAGGGCCTCCAGCGCACGGGCATAGGTCAGCGGATCTTCCGAAGAAAGCAACGCTGCCTTTTCCGCCCCAGGGAAAGATGCTCTTAGCAGCACCCCAAAATCTCTTTCGCTAATGGGCGCAGTGGCAGATCCCGCACCCTGCGCCCAGGCAGCAGGAAGGATCGAAACGATCAAGCAAAGTGCAAGCAGCAGGCTGATCCATTTTTTCTGTTTCATGGTTCGTGTCTCCCTTCATATTTTTCCCAACTGCTAGTATGACGCAGCCTTCCCAAAATAGTTCCAAAGTTCTTCCATTGGAATTTGGGAGAAAGAGGTTCCGGAACGCAGCCCACAGCGGCGCGCCGGGGGCCTCCCGCCCTAAACCCGGGGAGATATGGTCCCGGACCATTGTTCCCTATGCTAACATCCTGAGCTGGGAGTGCGACGCCCGCGTATTCCCCCCCCCGTGGAGAGGCGGCGCGCCAGCGTCGGGGTGGTTGATCGTAGGGTGCGACGCCCTCGGCGCACCGATACTCCGGAACGTCACCTTCTCATCTTCCCGTTCTCGTCTCCGAGAAAGATTGCAATTCATCGTTTGCCCGAGTATAATAATGTGGCTATTGTTGTCATGTTAAGGAAGGGGCGTACACCATGAAGCTGGGTGTCGTAGGTCTGCCCAACGTCGGAAAAAGCACGCTGTTCAATGCTATTACCCAAGCGGGGGCCCAGGCCGCCAATTATCCTTTTTGCACCATCGAGCCCAATACCGGCGTCGTGATGGTGCCGGATTCCCGGCTGAATGTGCTGGCGGAGATGTACCACCCCAAGAAGGTGACGCCCACCGCCATTGAGTTTGTGGACATCGCCGGGTTGGTGAAGGGCGCCAGCCGGGGCGAAGGCTTGGGCAACAAATTCCTGTCGCACATTCGGGAGGTGGATGCCATCGTCCACGTGGTGCGCTGCTTTGTGGATGAGAACATCATCCACGTGGACGGCAGCGTAGACCCCGCCCGGGATATCGAGACAATCAACCTGGAATTGATCTTCGCAGATATGGAGACCGTATCCCGCAGGGAGGACAAGGCCCGCAAGATGATCAAGTCCGGGGATAAGAAGTACGCGCAAGAGGCGGAACTGGCCGAGCGGCTGCAAAAGCACCTGGAAAATGGCAAGCCCGCCCGCACCTTCCCGGCAACAGACGAAGAGAAGGAAGTCCTGGAAAGCTGGTTCCTGCTCACCACCAAGCCCGTGATCTACGCCGCCAATATCGCCGAAAGCGATCTGGGAAAGCCGGAGGATTCCATTCCCGGCGTTGCGAAAATGAAGGCGCTGGCTGCACAGGAACACGCGGAGCTGCTGGTGATCAGCGCCCGGATCGAGGAGGAGGTCGCCCAGCTTCCCCCAGAGGAAAAGACGGAATTTCTTTCCGCTCTTGGCCTTACCGAAAGCGGGCTTGACAGGCTGGTCACCGCCTGCTACCGCTTGCTTGGGCTTATGTCCTTCCTGACCGCCGGGGCCGACGAATGCCGGGCCTGGACCATCACGGCTGGAACAAAGGCTCCGCAGGCCGCGGGCAAGATCCATACCGACTTTGAAAAAGGCTTCATTCGCGCCGAGATCGTCCCCTTTGATACGCTGGTGGCCCAAGGCAGCATGACCGCCTGCCGTGAAAAAGGTCTTATTCGCAGTGAGGGCAAGGATTATGTGATGCAGGATGGGGATGTAACCCTGTTCCGCTTTAACGTGTAATAGGGAGGCAGCGTATGGGCCGGATCGCATTCCTGTTTAAGCGCCTTTTCCGCATGGACTTTAGGGCCATGTGGAAAACAACAAAGCTGCTCACAGAGCGCAGCGGCAAAAGCCGCCTGTGGCTTCTTGTGGATATGTTCCTGAGCGCCATCCGCTACAACGCCGGGTATGTGGACTACAAGATCGCCCAGTTTTACCGTCTGAACGACGCCCAGCGCAGGACGCAAATCACCCGCGGCATTTCCAACAGCATCGTAAGGCGCATGAACGACAAGGGCTACTGGCATTATTTTGACAACAAGGCCGAGTTCAATACGCTGTTTGCCCAGCAGGTGGCAAGGGACTGGATCGAAATCGGCCCCACCACCCGGCCCGAGGCGCTGGAAAAATTCCTTTCCAATAAGGATTCCGTGATCGCAAAGCCTTTGGAGGGTTCCAGCGGCCAGGGCATCGAGAAGTTCGCCAAAGCGGACTGGCAGGAAAGTGTCCCGAAGTTTTTGGAGCTGCTCCGCCAAAAGAGTATCGGCATCCTGGAAGAGCTGGTGGTCCAGCACGAACGGATGTCCAAGCTCTGCCCCACGTCGGTAAACACCGTGCGCATCGCAACGCTCCTGGGGGATAAAAAGCAGGGCATCGTTTACGCCTTTCTGCGCATCGGCAACGGCCGGGTGATGGATAATGTGGACTGCGGCGGCATGGCCGCCCGTGTGGATTTGGACAGCGGCAAGCTCCTTACCGTCGGCGCGGACAAGCAGGGCAACACGTATGAAAAACACCCCAAAACGGGCACGCCCATCGTAGGGTTTGACGTCCCCTTCTGGGAGGAAGCCAAAAAGATGTGCATCGATGCCGCGCAGAAGGTGCCCCAAATGCGTTTTGTGGCTTGGGATGTGGCCATTACAAACGACGGGCCGCGGTTCATCGAGGGCAATTCCTTCCCCAGCCACGCCGTGCCCCAGTTCGCCGCGCATTACCCCGATGGCATCGGGATACTGACGGAGTTTCGGAAGTTTATTGATGTGTGAGATGCGTGAATACGCAACCGCCCGGCGGCCCTATAAGGCAGCCGGGCGGTTTTTAATCGTATAAAACACAAGAAGCTTAAACGCAATACGTTATTCGCACCCGTCATCCTGAGGAGCGTAGCGACGAAGAATCTTACAGCAAGTCGCTGTTCCCTATTCCTTGTCTTGGGGCTTCTGTTGCTCGCTTTGATCCTGAGCAAACTCCACTTTTACCGGTAGCTTGGGGGTTTTCACAAGCATTGCTGGATTTTGTGCTTCTGGTTTTGTATCTTGTGTTTGCACTAATTCTTTATTTTTTGAATAATGCTCGCTCATTTTTTCTTTCCCCCGTGTGATTTCACAATAGCTTTTTCTACACCTTCACGAAGTGATTTCATCGGAAGTGGTGGCGTTTTGACGCCTTGAGCAGGGTTTGGTACCGGTGTGCCCTTCCCGTCATTTTTGTCTCCCATCTATTTCACCCCCTTCAAAACAGTACGATAACACCAACTACATAACTCACAATAATCGAAGCAATAGAACAATAAAAGCAAACCATAGAAGCCATGATTAACTTCACACGGCGGTCATTAAGTCTTGACTTTTCACTCTGAACAGTCCCGACTAAATCTATCCACTGATCTATCTGATTGTATTCAATTAAAAACTTTTCCCATTCCGGATCATAAATAACGGATTCTTTTATTTTCTTTACATCAGGAAACGACTTAGTCTTCCAACGCCACTGGGCGATTGAGGCTAATAGTAGACTTGTGATAAGGAATGCAACAACAAAAGAAACTGAAACAAAGAAGAATTTTAGACTCAGCAGGCCACGATATTCGATACATATTGGTATTGCCATGAAGATGGCGGCGGTCATAAAGGAAAAAGCAGTCTGCATTTGGCTGGACTGCTGAATAAGATTCTGCTCCCGCTTTTCTTCCGCCTCATACTTCAATTGGGATAATTCTTTTATATGCCGGTATTGAGGTGTGATAAAATCTCTTGCATCACATAAAGCCGTCTGGCTTCTCTCCTTTTTGTTCTTCGCCAAAAAGCTTCCTCCCCGGAAAAATATTCAAAAAAAGTATATCATTTCATATAGCGAAAATCTATAGAAATAAAAAAAATATGTTATTCTTGTTTTGCCGGCTCCATCCCTCCCCCCTCATATGGCCCTTTCCCATCCAGCGTGTGCTTGGTATTGCACATCCACGCCGGGGCAAGGCCACTGTGGACGGCCACTGATTGGGCGGTAATGTTGGTGGAGGAAGCGCCGTAAAAGGGCACGATATCCCGCTGCACGATCATCGCGGCCAGGCGGCTCACCAGGCAGGCGGCCAGGCCTATACCCCCAAAGACGGGCTTGACATCGATCCCGATCTGCCACATGCTCTTACTGTCGGCGGAGGCTCCGGCGATGCCGGCAATCCTGTCCCCCTGTTTGGCATACAAAACCAGCATGTCTGGGCGGGGGTGATTTCTGTTGTATTGCATGGCGTTTCTGAACCCGGGAAGGGCGTACAGCAAATGGATCTGTTCCCCCTCCCTGACATGGAACGTCAGGCCCTGGGGAAAAGGCAGCTTTTCAATATCTCCGCTGTCGGGGATATAGTAGATGGTATGCCCAAACAAAAACGGTGCGTTGAACAGCTCGTCCCGGGACCTTGGTTCCAGAATGGGCTGTATTGTCGGTAAAAGCTCCTTGTCGGCGCTGACGACGGTGCCCCGGCCCATGGTGACGGCCTTCAAATGGGGCGTCTGCCTCTCGTCTATCCAAATGCCCTGCCTTGGGTCGGCCTCGGCAAAGACCACTCCGTCTTTTTCAAAATCCTGCGGGTCACAGTTCATATCCAGGGCCAATTGACCGCGGACGATTTCCAGCATCTGATTCCGATTAAGAGCCATTAACAGTCTCTCCCCTTGCTTGGTCATCTTCTGTATAGTCTTAACAAGTAATCATTCTACGCGCAGCCTTCCAATCCCTTCCTCCCATTCAAAAAAAGTCCTAAAAAATGCATAAATCCCTGTTAGCGGCGGCCTTTATGCATGCCCAAGTGTTACCTTTACTTCCCCCTCATACGAAGATTTCTCATCGAAAGAATGCATGTAGCTGCACATCCAGGCCGGAGCGAATCCGCTGCGGTGAGCCACCGACTGGGAAGGGATGTTGGCGGTGGATGTGGCGTAAAAGGGCACAATGTCCCTTTTCAGGATCATCGCAGTCAGGCGGCTCACCAGACAGGCGGCCAGCCCCGCGCCCCGGAAGCCGGGCTTCACATCGATGCCGATCTGCCACATGGTCTTGCAGTCGATGCAGGCCCCGGCCATGCCTGCGATCTCATTCCCCTGCGCGGCATACACGACCAGCACGTCCGGGCGGGGATAATGCCTATCGTATCGAAGGGCGTGCTCAAAGCCGGGGACGGTGTACAGTTTGAAGACGTCCTCACCCTCCGCCACATGAAGTTCAAACCCCTTGGGGCAAGGCAGCTCTTCCACTTGCCCGCTGTCGGGGATATACTGAAGGCCCTGCCCGTAAAAAAACGGCGCGGAAAACAGATCGTCCCTATCCTTGTTTTCCAGGATGGGCCGCACCTTTGGCAAAAGCTCCTTGTCGGCGCAGACGGCGATTCCGCGGCCCATGGTGACGGCCTTCAAATGAGGCGTCTGCCGCTCATCTATCCAGATGCCCTTATCCGGCACAGCCTCGCAGAAAACCACACCGTCCCGCAAAAAATCCTCCGGGTCGCAGTTCATATCGAAGGCCAGTTCCCGGCGGACGATGTCAAGCATCCTCTTTTTGTTAAGCGTCATAGCTCTCCCCCGTTTCCTTCATCCTTTGCGCAATCCCTTGGGATAGTGGTTTTGTACCCGGCCTTCCGATACTTTTCCCCAGCCTAGTGAAAGCCCCGCAAACCGTATCAATACCCAGCCGGAAGCGCCTTTCGGGGCGGGGAGGACCTCCCCACGAAGATACGCCTCCGCCTCGGAAAGGGTCACTGGCAGGCGTTGAACACCTTCCGGCGATTTTGGCGTCATGGCCCAGGCGTGATCCGGCAGAAAATGTTTCCCCTTTGCTTCCCCCAAGTGC
>JAEWAH010000193.1 GCA_023391725.1 Bacillota bacterium
GCCAGCTCGATGGGTTTCTCCCGATCCCACTTGGAAAGGTCCAAAATGCCGCTTTTTGAAAGCGGGGGCTGACTGCCCGAAAGGCGGGTATGAAAAACAAGCCCTGTGATGACAAGCAAGGAAAGAAGTATGGGCAGGCATGTTCTTAAAAGACGTTTTCCAACCATGTCCGCATCGTCTCCCAAACACACTTACGGACCATTCGCTTTTGTGACGGATAAAAACACTTCTTATCATATACGCCCGAGGGAATAAATGCAACCTTCCTGTAAGACTGCTCTGTACTCATTCATCCGCAAGCAGCTTCTCCGCCTGCAAAAAGCACTTGGGATTGGCGGCCAGCACTGCCATCTTGCGGTCAAAGGCCAGGGGGCCGCTTCCCGGGCAGCCGGTTTTCCCGCCAGCCTCTGTGACCAACAGCGCGCCGGCTGCAAAGTCCCAGGGGGAAAGCACGTATTCCCAGAAGATATCGCTGCGGCCGCAGGCAATATCGCACAAGTCCAGGGCCGCGGAGCCTGACCTTCTAAGATCTCCCGCCTGAAGTAAAAACTTTTCCGCCGCGCACATGCTCCTGGAAGCCAGGGAGGGTTGGTAGGGGGATGTGCCAAAGCCCACCAGCGCCTGATCAAAAGCCGTTTTGGATACATGGATGGGCGTGCCGTTTAGAAACGCCCCCTTCTTTTGTTCCCCGTGAAACAATTCCCCGCTATAGGGGTTGAGCACGATCCCGATCACAGGTTCCTTGTCTTTCAAAAGCGCCACGGAAATGGAGGACCATTTGCGCTCGCGCATAAAGTTGGTGGTGCCGTCGATGGGGTCGATGACGAAGGTCCATTCCCCCGTGAGCGCCGCGTTTTCCTGCTCTTCCGCGAAAAACATCGCCTGGGGCAGCGCAACATGCAGCTTATCCATCAAAAAGGCCTGCACCTCGATGTCCGCCTGGGTCACGAAGTTGGCGTGGCCTTCTTTTTGATAGACTTCGGGATGATCATAGGAAAGCATTTTTGCGCCCGCGTCGCGGACGATTTGAAGCAATGATTGAAGCATAATTCCTCCAATTAAAGAGCGAGGCTGCGAACCGACTGGCGGGAGACAAGCCGCACCGGCAGCACCACGCTGCGGGCGGAATCGTCTTGCCCCTGCAGCGCGTCGATAAGCATCCGGGCGGCGATAACGCCCTTTTCCACCACGTCCTGGTGGACGGTGGTAAGCTGCGGGCTGGTAAGCCTTGCGATGTTCAGATCGTCAAAGCCCACGATAGAGATATCCTCCGGTACCTTCCGGCCAGCTTCTTGGAGGCCCGAGATGAGCCCCGCGGCCAGGATATCGGCCGTGGCAAAGATGGCGGTATAATCACGCCGCGCGGCCAGTTCCCTGCCCAGTGCCGTGCCCTGCTCGATGCCGATCTCCTGCTGGTACACGTTTTCCATCTTCACCGGCAGGCCATATTCCTGGAGGGCCTGGCAATAGCCCTTGAAGCGGCGGGCCAGCACGCCTTCCTCTAAAATAGGCGGGCCGCAGAACAAAATATCACGATGACCATTCTCTAGAAGGTGCTTTGTGCCCAGATACCCGCCCTGCTGGTCCTGAAGGCGCACTTGCAGCACCTGGTCGTTTTGGATGTAGCTGTCGATTAGAAGGATGGGCGTCTTTTGCGCCATCAGGCTTTCATAAAAATCGGTAGGAAAGATACCTGTCAGGATCAGCCCGTCCAGGTTCCAATTATTTAGAAGGGAAAGAAGCTCCGGCACGTTGTCGATGGTGCGCACCATCAAATAATAGCTGCGCTCCCGAAGCGTTTGCTCAATGCCCGCCAGCAGCGCGCCATGAAAGGGGTCCTGGAAAAAGCCGCCGCTTGTAAGCGGGACCAGATGGTTGATGACCCCGATGATCCGGGAGGCGTTGTTCACCAGCGCCCTGGCGGACATGTTGGGCACGTATTGAAGGCGCGCGATGACGTCCTCAATCTTCGCCACCATTTCCGGCGACACGCGGCCCACGTTTCCGTGGATCACGTTGGAAACCGTGGTGGTGCTCACCCCCGCTGTCCGGGCCACATCCTTGATGGTGACCAAATATTCTGCCCCCTTCATGTTCTGTCAAAGGCTATTATAGCATAGAATGGTTTGTTTGCAAGAAAAGGGCCTGCCGTTTTTGGCGGATTTTTTTGTAGGTTTTGCGTGAAACGCTATTGACATACAGGGATGATACTGCTATACTTTGAACAGTTGAACGTAAAACCTTGCCAAATCCCACAAAGCCTTTGTTTTCTTTACCGGGTCTTAGGAGAGGCTTATTTGCTTCTCCCCAAAATATCATCATCCAACAAAAAGGAGGATACCCCATGAAGAAGTTCGTAGCCCTGCTCCTGAGCCTGATGCTGGCTCTGGGCGCCGTCTCCGCCCTGGCGGAAAGCAAAGTCACCTTGACGCTGGGCATCTGGCCCGAAGACGTGGACACCGGCGCTATCGAAGCCCATGAAACCAACTTCCTGCCCGCTTTCCAGGCCGCCATGCCCAATGTGGAAGTGGTGAAGGCCCACTACAAGTACGCTGTGGATACCTTCATGTCCATGGCCGAAGCCGGCACCGTGCCCACCCTGTTTGAATCCTGGTACACCGAGCCCCAGAAGCTGATCAAGGCCGGTCTTGTGGCCGACATCACTGATGAACTTGCGGAACTGGGCTGGCTGGACAAGATGAACCCCATCGTCCGCAAGCTGCTGTCCGACAAAGATGGCCGCGTGTACGCCATGCCCCGTGATGGCTATGCCCTGGGCCTGATGATCAACGCGGAAGTGTTTGAAGATGCCGGCCTGGTGGATGCCGATGGCCTGCCCCTCTACCCCAAGACCTGGGATGAGTTCATCACTGCTGGCCAGACCATCAAGGAAAAGACCGGCTCCGCCGCTCTGTGCCTCCTGGCTGCCGATAATGCCGGCGGCTGGCATTTCTCCAACATCGCCTGGACCTTTGGCGCCGTGCTGGAGAACCAAACTGCCGAGGGCAAATGGGAAGCCAACCTGAACAGCCCCGAAGCCGTGGCTGCCATGAATTTCGTAAAAGACCTCAAATGGAAGTATGACCTTTTGACCAGCGATCCCACCACCGAAAACTGGGGCACCGGCTTTGCCCAGCTGGGCACCGGCGCTGCCGCCATGTACATCGCTGCCAGTGACGCTGTGAACATGCCTACCGAACAAAACGGCCTGGCCACGGATAAGCTGATGATGGTCGGCATCCCCGCTGGCCCCGCCGGCGCCTTCACCCTTTCCGGTGGCACGCCCTACATGTTCGCCAAGGGCTCCACCCATGAGCAGATCATGGCTGGCCTCAAGTATCTGGAGTGCATGGGCCGCGCCCCCATCCTCACCGACAGCGCCAAGAACGGCATGCTGCTGGATGCAAAGAGCCGCAAAGACCGCGGCGTCCCCGTTGTGGATGTTCCCGTTCCCGCCTGGACGGATGACGAGTACAACGCCGCGCAGCGCGATGCGAACAAGCAGTACAGCAACGTGGATCCCCGGATGTTCGAACAGTACTTCAAACTGGTCAACACCGAAGGCGCTCTGCGCACAGAAGAACCCGTTCAGACCCAGGATATGTATGCCGAGCTGACCAAGGTTCTGCAGGCTGTTATTACCGATCAGAACGCCGATGTGCAGGCCCTGCTGGATACCGCCGATGCCAACCTGCAGGCGATACTGGATTCCTCCGTCAACAAGTAATTCCTAAAAAGCCTCTCTACTGCCGGGAGGGCCGGTTTACCGGCTCTCCCGGGTTTGCTTTAGGGACATTTGGGAAAACGCGTTCCTGGCGCTTTTTCCCAAGCGCCCTTTCCAAACCGCATTTTTCTTGAATCAAGGAGGGATGTGTATGATCACAACAGCTCCATACCGGCCGGTCCGCAAAATGCGGGCCAAGATCATCAAAAATCTTATTGCCTGGGGTATTATGCTGCCCAGCCTGGTCCTCTTTTCCTTCTACGTATGGATGCCTCTTGTGCAAAGCCTGCGGCTGTGCCTCTATGAAACGAAGGGTTTTCAAACAATCCGCTTCGTGGGCCTGGATAACTTCGCTGCAGTCATTGCGCACCCCGATTTCTGGCCTGCGGTGATCAACACGTTCTCCTATACCTTCTGGTCTTTGATCATAGGCTTCCTCATTCCTATTATTATGGCTGTTTTTATCCATGAAATGGTATATGGGAAAAGCCTCTTCCGGGTGGCGGTCTATCTGCCCAACATCGTGCCGGGCCTGGCGACGGTGTTTTTGTGGCGGTATCTGTTTAAAAGCGGCGAGAACGGCGGGCTGAACATGCTGCTCAACTCCGTCGGCCTCCAAGGCGGCGAATGGCTGAGCAATGCCACCCTGGCCATTCCCGTGATCGTCGTGGCCATGACCTGGAAGGGGGCGGGGGCTACCACCCTGATCTACCTGGCGGGCCTTCAGGGCATCAATCCGGAATTATACGAAGCTGCGATTATTGATGGAGCCAATGTCCGCCAGCGCGTCCGCTATATCACCGTTCCCCAGATCTATAACCTGGGCAGGACCCTGCTCATCCTCCAGGTGATCGCCGTATTCCAGGTGCTGTATGAGCCGCTGGTCATGACCAACGGAGGCCCCAACAACGCCTCCGTATCGCTGATGCAGCTTGTATTCCGCTACGCCTTTGAGCAGTACGATTATTCCAAGGCCACGTCCGTGTCGGTGCTCACCTCCATTGCGCTGATCACCCTTACGCTTGTATACAACAGGATCAACAGGCCCAAGGATATGTGAAGGGAGGGAAACGCATGAAAAGGTTCACCGCAAAAGCGGATGGTTCCATCCGAGGTTATGACCTGAGGAAGCCGCCTGTGCAAATCGGCTACATCCTCATGATCCTGCTATGCGTCGTGGCATTGGCTATTTGCCTGATGCCCATCATATGGGTTGTGCTGGCGGGATTTAAGGAAAACAAAGAGTTTGTCCGGGGCGTCAAGGGATTGGATAACCGCTACCATCCCCAGTTCCTGCCGTTGTCCTTCAGCCTGGATGAGTATCTTAAGACCTGGAAGGAAATGAAGTTCTACCGCTTTTACCTGAACAGCCTCTGGGTAGTGCTGGGCAGCATGGTAAGCGCAATCGTGTTCAATGGTTTGATTGCCTATGTGATTTCCAGCTTGAAGCCGTGGGGCCACAAGGTCGTATATGGGTTGATCATGGGAAGCCTGATGCTTCCTGCTACCACCAGCCTTGTCCCGCTGTTCATGAACATTACCAACTTGGGTATGATAGGTTCCTTTGTGCCCCTATGGCTTGCCATCGGCGCAAACGCCTTTTACGTTGTGCTGTTTAAGAA
>JAEWAH010000261.1 GCA_023391725.1 Bacillota bacterium
GTTCAGTTCCTCCCGAAGCGCCTTCAATTGTTCAAACCGCTTCAAATGATTCTCATGGGTATCATGAGAAAAATTGAAGCGCGCAACGTCCATGCCGGCCAATATGATGCTGCGAAGATTGTCGCCCTTTACCGCCGCTGGGCCAAGGGTGCACACGATCTTCGTTTTGCGGCTTTTCTGTGTCATGAAAAATTCCTCCGTAAGATGTTCGCCTATAGGTGGGCATACCCATCCTATTGTAGCACATTTATTGCGCCTTGGAAACGTCGCTTTCGGCCCTCTTTTTCCCAGGGAGTGCAGGGTTCGTATTCCCCGTTGACGCCGCGTTTTTCTTATGCTACCATAGGCTACAAAATCCAGGAAACTTTTCCCCGTGGGGAGAGAGAGGATTCTGTTCCAATGGATAAAAAGCAGCGGGTGCTGCTTCCCCTGGAGCCTGAATGGCAGCATTTTTCCAGATGCCTGGACGTGGGCTACGCCTATCGCCTGGCCCGGCGCATGGAGGAATTCCGCACCAACCCCGTCTTGGGCTACCGCACCGCGGGATCCCTGGCCGAGCGCCAGACGGGGGATATGCTCTTTGAGGAAATGGCGCGCATAGGCCTTGATCCCAGCCGGGAAAAATTTCCCGTGGATGGCTGGGAGTTTAAGCGTGCCCGTCTTTTTTTCAAGGACGACGCGGGGCTGGACCACGTGTGCGAACTGGGCGGGTATCAAACGGAGCTGCATACCGGGGGCCGCAAGCGCTTTAAGCTGGTAAACGCGGGCCAGGGCACGGCCAGGGAGCTGGAAAAGCTGGATCTAAAGGGAAAGCTGGCCCTGATCACCATCAATCAGCGGGACGAGTGGTGGATCAACTATCCCACCTACCAGGCCCACCTTCGGGGCGCCGCGGCGGTACTGGCGGTGCAGCGCAGCGGCTACGGCGAGGAGAACGCCAAAACGCTCAACGCCCAGGATATCTGCGGGCCCAAGGATGCTCCGGCGCTCTCCCTTTCCCAGCGGGACGCCAAGAGCCTTATGGCCGCCCTGTCCCTTTCCTTCGGGGATGAGGCGACCGTGGAGTTGGAGGCCGAGTCCACGGTGATGGAGAACACCTTCTCCCACAACATTGTGGGATACCTCCCCGGGGAGGAAAAGGAATCCCTGGTGATCCTCTCCGCCCACTACGATTCCTATTTTTCCGGCTTTCAGGACGATAATACCGCTATCTCGCTTATGCTGGGGCTGGCCCGCACAGTCGTTGAGAGCGGCTACAAGCCGCGCAAGACGCTCGTCTTTTGCGCCATGGCCGCCGAGGAATGGGGCGCTGTGAACACCAGGTATGATTGGTCCGTAGGCGCATACAATCAAATCACCCGCCTGCACCCTGAATGGGTGGGCCGGGCCGTGGTGAACATCAATTTGGAGCTGCCCGCCCATGCCCACGGGAAAAAGCACTATATCCGCAGCGTATACGAGCTGAAAGGATTTCTAAGGCGTCAGATGAAGGCGCTGCCGCCCAAGATCCGTGCCGTGTATCCCAAGGGTTCGGGCGTCATCTGTCCCACCCAAACCTGGTCGGACGACTTTTCCATGGCCACCGCCGGGGTGCCCGCCATGGTGAATGAGTTTGGCGGCAGCAGCTTTATGGAAACGCGGTACCATTCCCAGTTCGACAACGACGACGTCTATGATGAATCGGTCTACCATTACCACCATGTCCTGTATGGGCGGCTGATGCTGGCCTTTGATCAAAGCTGCCTGCCGCCGCTGGATTTTTCGGTGCGGCTAAAGGCCATTGGCGAGTCGCTCACCTGCCAGCGCCTTGGCCCCAGGCTGGAGGGCTCCTTCCGCAAAAAGCTTTCAAAGACTGTGCAAATGGCGGAAGAACTGTATGAACTTACCGAGGAATTGAACCGCCGCTATGCCCTTGCATTAGGTAAGGGAAACAACGAGGCGCACGCCTTGTACCGGCAGTCCAGCGAGGCCCGAAAAGCCATTCTGGCCGCCTTCCGTACGCTGGAAGACCGGTTCGTCCGCCTGACCTGGCATGATACCTCCATCTTTCCTCATGAAAACGCCCAGGAGAACCTGAACATGCTGCACCAGGCCATATGGCAGCTCCACGCCGGAGACGTGAAAGGGGCTATATCCAGCCTGGGCCATATCGACAACAACTGCTATGCCGCGGCCTTCGACCGGGAAGTATTCGATTACTTTACCGACTACGTCCTGAATCAGCCTTCCGAGCGGCTGCTCTGGGGCGCGGGCCGGCTGATGGGGCACAGGGATCTATATGAGATGATCCATCGTCTGAAAGCAGTAAGCAAGCAAAAAAAGCCGGATCTCGCCTTGGAGATCCATGAACTGACTAAGCTGGAACAGGAAGAACTAAACCGGCTGGAAAAAACGGTGCGGGAGGAAGCGGCCGCCATGGCTGGGCTGGAGCCGATCTTGAAATCTGCGCTCCATGCCCTAAGGCCGCTTTGCGCCCCCCAGGAGGAGTACCAGGTGAACCGATGATGCAGATTGATACATTGTATCACTTAACTCGGGCGGACGCCCCCAAGGTGGTCCGCATACTGCTCGAGAGCTTCCGGGATGATCCTTTGTACCGCAAGCTCATTCCCCAGGAGACCGTAAGGGACAAGGCACTCCCCGAAGTGTTCGCCTGCGACGCGGACGAACTGCTGGAAAACGACGATGCCTTTGCCGACGGCCCCGACGTGAACGGCCTGATTATTGCCGATGACGATTCCCAGCCCTACAACCATTTGAAATTTTTTTCAGTTGAAACTTTCTATGCCTGGAAAACAAATGTATCCCTCATAAAAGACGATACGTCGCTTAAAACCCTCTGGCATTTCCTTAAGGCTCGGCAGTACTTGAATGCCGCCTGGACGAAGGAGCTGCCCCACAGGCAGTACATGCACATCATTTATTTTGCTGTGCGCCCCTCCGCCCGGGGCACCGGCATGGCCCACAAAATGATCACGCCCGTCCTCCAGTACGCTGATCAGAAAGGCCTGATCACCTCCCTGGAAACGCACAACGAAAAGAACCTGCCCATGTACCAGCATTACGGTTTTGAACTGCATACCACCATGGAAACACCCTTCGAGCTGCTGCAATATTGCATGATCCGCAAACCCGCTCAAGGGCTCTGCCCTTGATAATCCCGCCAAAGGGATATAACCCCTTTGGAAACCCCATGCTGGGGAAGGTGGTCGTAGGGCGCGACGCATGGCGCGCCGCCATGCGGAAGCCTTCAAGGGCCGAGGTGATCAGTATACCATCCTACGCCATCATAGGCAACCACCCCGGCGCTTCGCTTTTTCCGCCACAGGCGGCGCTCCGCTTTGGAACCCCTCCCCTGGAGGGGAATTTGTGGCGATATAACGCTGTTCATTTATGACATCTCTTCAACCCCCGCAGCCCACCGCCCTACAACTTGACGTTTCGGGTACAAGTTTGCTATAATGAATTATCAAAAGAACCGTCATAGTGAAATATCCCTATGAAAGGCTTTTATTTCTCTTACGGCAGGTGTAGGAAAAAATGAAAGAGCCTTTTATTTCTTTATATCCGGAAGTGACAAGGGAAAGCGCGCTTACCATCATGCGCTGGCTTGAGGACGAGCAGGTGCGGCATTATTTGAGCGATACCCAGGACGTATCTTCCCAAATACGGCAGGTGATCGACAGGGTCGGCCTGCCCATACTCACGCACCTGTTCAGCGCCGGCGGCCGCTTTTACATGATCCATGACAAAAAATCAAGACCGGTAGGGTTTGTCCGTCTGGTTATTAAAAGCGGCGAAACGGAAATCGTCATCGTCATCGGTGAGCGCGGCGATTGGGGAAAGCGGATGGGGACCAGCGCCATTCTGGAAAGCATGAAGATCGCCTTTTTTGAACTGAGATCAACAAAGATGACCGCCAGGATCCATCCCGAAAACAAACGGTCCATCCGGGCATTTTTGCGGACCGGCTTCCGGGTGACGTGTGAAATGCCAGGCATAAAAAGGCTGGAGATCACCATGCAGGAATATTTGAATTTCATTCGACAGGGAGGGAGCGCATTGACCGCGCAGGTTATCATTACGGAAATGGATCAGGAAAGGCTTAAAAAACTAGTCCAGGATGAAACGTACCACGGGGAGGCTCCCGAATCCGCCGTGAAGGAGCTGGAGGGCGAACTTGCGCGGGCGAAAGTCGTAAACAGCTTCAAAGTGCCCCCGGAAGTCATCACCATGAATTCCCGGGTCAGCCTGCGTTTGGGTGAAGAGGAGATGGAGGTCTCCCTTGTATATCCTCCTGAGGCGGATTGGGCAAGCAACCGGCTGTCTATCCTCTCCCCCATCGGGACCGCGATCCTGGGATACAGGGAAGGCGACAGCATACGGTGGAAAGTTCCCTCCGGCATTACTGAAATAAAGATCCACAAGGTGATTTATCAGCCTGAAGCGGCGGGGGATTATCACCTGTAAGGAGGCGTGGATGAAATACGCCATTATTTCGGACGTCCATGGCAACCGGCCCGCGCTATCCGCGGTGCTTACCGACGCAAAGGCCATGGGCGTGGAGGCGTACATTTTCGCCGGCGATTATTACATGTGCTCTCCCTTTCTTAACGAGGTCATCGAGACGATACGAAACCTACCGGATGCCCTTGTGATCCGCGGCAACGAAGAGGAATACCTGAACAAGCTTGCGGATCAGGATCAACGGACTTGGACCGACGGCCAGTTCCGCGGGCTGTACTGGTGCTACCGGGCGATCACCCCGGAAAACCACGCCTATCTGGCCTCGCTGCCTGGGTCGCTGCATCTGTCCGGCGAAGACACGGACATTTTCATCGCCCATTCCTCCAGCGAGTTTATAGGCCGTGCGGAGCACAAGGAGTTTTCCAGCAGCAAGATCGCCAGGCGGTACGCTGGTAAAGCGCCCGGCCGGGAAAAACTCCTTGGCGATGTGCGGGCGCACCTTGACAATGACGCGGATTTTCACGAAGCATTAAAGACCTTGCCGGACGGGATCTATATTTTTGGGCATGCTCATGTGCAATGGCACGCCCGGTTTGAAAACAAGCTGTTCATCAATCCAGGTTCCTGCGGCATACCTCTGGATGGGGAGCCGACAGCAGCCTATACCATACTCACGGAAACGGCTGAAGGTTGGCAAGTGCAGGAGCGCCGCGTCTCATGCGATGTGGAAGCATTCCTCCAAGACATAAAAAACTCCGCCCTGTACAGCGAAGCCCCGGTATGGTGCGATGTGGTGGCCGGGGAATGCCGAACGGGGTTTGAGCATGTGATCCCCTTCCTGCGCTTTACGGAATCCTACGCCAAGGCCATCGGTGACCCCATCCGCCCCTACTCCCAGGAAACTTGGTCAAAGGCGTATGACGCCTGGCGCGACCGCCTTCGTCATCAGCCGGCTTACCTCGTTACTGAATTTCACCCCATAGCATTATAAAAGAGTGCCAAAAATCCCGTAATTTCAAGGATTTTGGCACTCTTTTATGCGTGATTGTCGCCTAAATCTGCAACATGTCGCTCAACGGTTCTTCACGATAAGCGACAACGGTCGCTGGTAGAGGGCATAAGAAAAGGACGCAAGCGATTAAGCCTGCGCCCTGAATGGGATGGGTTTATTCGATGGGCAGCAACAGGAACAACCCTGCCTTGTCCGTGTCAAAGGTCAGTTCGCCGTTTTCATAGGTGAAAAC
>JAEWAH010000319.1 GCA_023391725.1 Bacillota bacterium
GTACCGGCTGGGCACGGAACGGTTTTTGAAAGGCCTCCAAATTCTGTGCGCGCTCCCCGGCGCACCCGCGCTGTATTATGGCGACGAAGCCGGGATGCAGGGCACGGCGGATCCATTCAACAGGGGGACTTACCCCTGGGGCCGGGAGGATCAAAACCTGCAAATCGCCGTGAAAGCGTTATTGAACAACCGGAAAAGCAGCCTTGTGCTTCAAACAGGGTTTATGGAAGTCTCCTCGCCGGATGAAGATGCGTTGCGCATTCGACGGTGGATTGGGGATGGCAGAGATGCCCTGGGAAACCCCGCACAAAACGGGGAAGAAATCATTGAAGTCCGACGATAGCGCCGGGCTTCTTTCATTCTTTCATCAAGCATGCGGCGGGGGCAAGCCCCCGCCCTACGATGCCTTACCGTCGATGGATGCCATTATTCAAACACCTCGGCGCTGAGGCGCCACCCCTCCTCTGGAGGGGAATTAGAAAGATGGCGGAAATGCTGGACCTTTTTCTTTTGACAGCGCTTTTTCGTTGCGGTAAAATCAAACGGAAAAGGTGGTTGAGGGAGGCGCAGGCTATGGAAGCCTTGGAAAAACTACAGGAGATGGTGACAAACAGCCATCGCATCGTGTTTTTCGGCGGAGCAGGCGTCTCCACAGAAAGCGGCCTCCCGGATTTTCGCAGCGTGGACGGGTTGTACAATCAATTTTGGGACTATCCCCCGGAAACCATGCTAAGCCACCCCTTTTTTCTTCGTGAACCGGAGATTTTTTTCAAGTTTTACCGGGAAAAGATGATCTATCCCGATGCCGCGCCTAATCCGGCCCACCGTGCACTTGCCGCCTGGGAAGAGGCGGGAAAGCTATCCTGCGTGATCACTCAAAACATCGACGGGCTGCACCAGGCGGCCGGCAGCAAAAATGTATTGGAGTTGCACGGCTCCGTACACCAAAATGCCTGCATGCGCTGCAAAAAAGCTTACGGACTGAAGACCATTATGCAGTCTCCAGGCGTTCCCCGGTGCGATTGCGGCGGGATCATCAAGCCTAATGTCGTCCTATATGAGGAGCCGCTTGATGATGGTGTGATGGATCGCGCATCCAGGGAGATCACTGGGGCAGACATGCTATTGATTGGCGGGACCTCCCTTGCTGTCTATCCCGCGGCAGGGCTCGTGCGGTACTTTTCCGGAAAATATATCGCAGTGGTCAATAAAATGCCCACGCCTATGGATGATCAGGCCGATGTGGTAATCCCGATGCCCATCGGCCAAACGCTGGAAAAAATCCATTTTTAACATGAATAAAGACTTAAGCCGCGTGAAAAGATAGGGGTGATGCTTCGAGGTGGTAGATTTCGTTGCAACCACGCGCCCCGGTGGCCGAAAGAGATGCAGGAGAGGCAACGCCTGCCGAAGCATGAAAACAGGGTTTATCCCGGTGGCCAGCAGCATGGAGAATGAGTTCCTCCCTTCCAAAGACAGTTATCTTTGGGTCTCCTTTTATCCTACAGCGTGAAGGCTGTAAATAAGGAGTTGCAGGGAAAAATTCCTGTCAAAAGGGATTCGCAAGACCATGTCTTGCGTTGTTGCTGCCACCGGATAAACCTTGTTCGCGCAAATGACTAGTCATTTGCGCGATTCTTTTTTATCCAGTCGCCCCACCGGCAGAGCCAGGCGACTAAACGAGGGGACGCCTAAAGCCTCCCCTCGCTGCTCTTCTAGAAAATATGTAATCCTAGTTTATATCAAGAGAATAGCTGGCGCCGCTTTCTGTTGAGGCTGTCTTTTTAAATCCGCAGCCTTGAAATAATTTTTGCGAACCGATGTTGTAATGATAGATCTGCTGAATATGGATCTGCTTGTATCCAAGCGCTTTCGCCCGATCAATCAGGCATTGCACTACTTTTTTACCGATGCCTTGATTTCTGTATTTCTTGGCGATCACAATGGGCATATCATCTTTCCAGAACGTGACGTCTCCGACCGGAACGTAGTTTTCATTTATCTTTTTCTCTATAAAGTAGAGTTCTCCATGATCATTGAGGTATTCATACATCTTTTGAAGCCGTTCCATGGTGTATGGGATGGCTTCATCGCCGTCAATCAATTTCAATGATTCCATGTCCTGATACCAGTCAAGGGCAAAATCAAAGAGGCCGTTATAGGCATTTAGCCTTAGGTAATCGTCAATATCAATTTGATTTGGCTGTTTGATTCCTTTGATCGGCATATTATTTTCTCCTGAAAAAGTATTAGATGCTTCTATTGCCTTTTTTTTCCCGTCACAGCTTCGCAGCACCACCTCCTTTAAGAGGGAGGATTTTGGAGGTTTCGCGCCTACGGGCACGACCAGGGCTTTCCGATCGCCCTGGACCTTCGGAGGCATAGTTATATTGTTGCTTATATGGATGCAATATAGAAGGAGTATAATCGTAGATTGCTTTCCCACAATAAAAGTGGCGAGGAATTTCGCGTTTTCGGGCGCGACCAGAGCTTTCCGATCGCCCTGGACCTTCGGAGGCATAGTTACATTGTTGCTTATATGGATGCAATATAGAAGGGGTATAATCGTAGATTGCTTTCCCACTATAAAAAGTGGCGAGGAATTTCGCGCCTTCGGGCGCGACCAGGGCTTTCCGATCGCCCTGGACCTTCGGAGGTATACTTCATTTTGTTGCCCCCGGACCAAAAAAATCTATATAAAAGGTTTCTTAAGTTCTCCTGGAAGAAGTGCGGGGCTCCGAATGGGGTTTGCGAGTGGAAGAGAAGCAGTGCGACCCTTGAGCTGGGCCTTTTTAAAAGAAAGTTTCCCCGCCTTTTTCTGTCCCCACTTCTCGTTCTCTCCCCGCTCCCTCCAGCGTGGCCGTGCCGGTTTCGGGGTCGGCGGAGACTTCGATGATGGCTTGGGCACGGGCGCCGGAGAGATCGCTTTTATCGGTGCAGGTGACAAAGGTCTGAACGCCTTGGATGCGTTCCAGGAGCAGCGCCCGGCGCTTGGGATCCAGTTCACTCATCACATCATCCAACAGAAGGATGGGGGCTTCCCCACTCTCTGTTTTCATCAGCGACAATTGAGCCAGGCGCAGGGCCAGCGCGGCTGTGCGCATCTGGCCTTGGGAGGCAAAACTTTTCATGTCCCGGCCCATGAGCGTGAGGGTCAAATCATCCCGATGCGGGCCGAAATGCGTGGCGCAGCGGCGCAGGTCCTCCTGCCGGGTTTTTTGGAAGCCTTCCAGCATTCCTTCATAGAGCTTGTCTTCCTTAATAGGAGCGCCTTTGTATACGGCCTCGAAGGTCTCTTCATTGCTGCCGCTGATATGCGCGTAGTTTTTCGCGGCTTCATGGCGTATGATCTCCCCGAACCAGCGGCGCTGGGCGATAAGCACGGCCCCTTCCCGGGCCAGCTGCTCATCCCAGGCCTCCAGTTGTCCGGCATGGCGCGCGGCGCCCCCGGGCGCGGCAAGAGAGCGCAGAAGGGCATTGCGCTGGTTTAACAGGGACACATATTTTTGCAGCGCGTAAAAGTAGGCAGGCCTCAGCTGGGAAAGCTGCATATCCATAAACCTGCGTCGAATGGCCGGACCATCCTTGATGAGTTCCAGATCCTCAGGAGAGAACATTACGCAGTTCACATGACCCATCAGTTCGCCGATGCGGGCTGCGGGCTTGCCGTTCAAAATGATCTGCTTAGCCCGGCGCTGCTGCGAAAAGAGCTTGACCGTGACCTCCCGGTTCCCGTCCGAACGCTGCACTTTGACCTGGACGCTGCCTCCCGGGGAACCTTGTCGGATCAGCTCCCGGTCCTGGCTCACCCGGTGGCTCCGGCCCAGGCAGCACAGGTGGATGGCTTCCAAAAGGTTCGTTTTGCCCGCGCCGTTGGGCCCGTGAAAGACCGTGATGCCTTCGGAAGGGTAAAAAGCAACGCAGGGATAGTTCCGGTAGTCCTGAAGCCTGAGCTGCCGGATCACCATGAGCTATCCCTCCTTGCAAAGAAGTAGAGGGCTCTGCCCTCTACCACTCCCCCCAAAGGTCAAGTCCTTTGGAAACTTATACTTTTTTTATGAAATAGCGTTTTATATTATGGGGGTTAGCACTTGCCGTAAACCACCCCGTCGCTGCGCGCCACCCCTCCAGGGAGGGGAATTTCGCCCTCTACAACTCCTGCCAAAAGACAAGTCCTTTGGAATCTTATATTTTGGCGGAGCGCCAAGGCCAAAGCTCCTACAATCAACCACCCCGGCGCTTCGCGCCACCCCTCCACGGGAAGGGAATTCACCTCTACTTTATATATAAAGAAAGGGTTTCTCAAGGGATTTATCCCTTGAGCAGGGGTTCTAGGGGGCAGAGCCCCCTAGTTGAATACCCTCACCGGCAGTACCAGGTAGATATACTGGTCGCCTTCCGGCGGGCAGATCACGCAGGGGGAGACGTTGCTGTTAAAGCGCAGGGAAAGGTCATCGTCGCCGATGTTTTTGATTACGTCGCCAATATAGCGGGCGTTGAAGGCGATATCAAGGCTCTTGCCATCCAGGAGAATATCAATCTCCTCCAGCACTTCTCCCAGCTCCGCGTTGCTGGTGATGACCATGGTACTGCCGTCGATGTGCATGCGGATAAGGTTGTTCTTGCCCTCCCTGGCCATAAGGCTGGCGCGCTCGATGGCGTTGGATAGCGCGTCACGGTTCACCTGCACCCTTGTCTGCCAGTCGTTGGGCAGGATCTGCTTATAGTTGATATATTCGCCGGCCAAAAGCACGGTGGTTAGTTCCGTTTTGCCAAACGCTACCTTCAGATGCGTCCTGTCCATGGTGAACACGGCGGGTTTTTCATCATCCGGCAGGATCTTGCCCAGTTCGCCCAGCACCCGGCCGGGGATAATGGCTTCCATGACATCCTTGCCCTGGGGCAGAAGAAAATTTCCGTGGATGCGCTGCAGCGCCAGGCGGAACCCGTCCAGGCCCACCAGGCGCGCTTCCTCCCGGGTGACTTCCAAAAGGCAGCCGGTGAGGATTTGACGGCTCTCGTCGGTGGCGATGGCAAAATTCACCTTGCCGATCATTTCTTTAAGGTTCTTCTGGGGCAGGGAAAGAGTATTTCCGTCTTCAATAGGTTTCACTGGCGGAAAATCCACCGCGGACATGCCGGCCAGGGTGGTACGGCTATTTTGGCACTGGATAGAAGCGGTGAGCTTTTCATTGACAGCGATGTCAACATCCCCGCCGGGAAGCTTGCGCACCAATTCAGTAAAAAGCCGGCCGGGAAGCACAACCTGCCCATCCTGGGCGATTTGAGCGTTCACCTGGCTGCGGATGGTCAGATTGCCATCCGTACAAGTCAAAAATAAACCTTCCTCAGCCGTCTCCAGAAAAACGCCTTCCAGGACCTGTTTGGCAGGACGGATGGAAAGAGCCCGTGTTGCGTTGTTTAGCCCATCCAGAAGCTCCGCCGCATTGCATGTAAAGCGCATGGAACCCCCCCTTTGTTGGTATTGGTGTAGTATATATTTACCGTAATAGCCGTAGGGCATGTGGAAATGGTGGAAAACCATCAAAGCCCCTGCCATGCTTGAAAAAAGCCGCTGGATCTTTTGTGGAAAAGGAAAGAGGGCGGCCGGAAAAAACGTGGACAAGCTTGGGCAGCAAATGTATTCGACCCAAAAGGCGTTTTTTCCTCCAGGTTCGAGCTTTCTTTTCTGGGAATACCTGCCTTTTAATCAACGGGGAGGGATGCTTTTTTCGGGAAGCGAAAAGCTTCCGGAAGGGGCTTTTCCACGCTGTCCACAGTTGGGGAAAGAAAGGCTGTGAAGAAAAAACATCCGAAAATACTACCCATATGCTGGGTGTGATAGAAATATGCACACATTATCCGCAAACTGAAAAATTTTTAGATTACCTTGATGAGCATCGTCTTTTGCTCATCCATTTCTACCACCAGCATGCCGTCCTTTTCCAATTGCTTCATTACATCGCTGAAACGCTTGAAACCGATATTCTTTTCAATGAAGTCAGGATAGGAAGCCTGGATGTCGGCCTTTAAGATGCTGGGGTTGATGCGGTCGAACCCATCATCCTTGTAATGCTTGAGCTGGTCGCGGAAGGCGTCCTTCCAATTTTCCTTGGTCAATTGCGGCGTGGACGCCGTATCCTTGGTGGACAGGCTCACCATCACATTGAAGTTGTCGTTCTTCACATGGAAGGTGCCAAATTTGGCGCTCAATTTGGTGAGCAGCTTGCCAAACGTGGCGCAGCCGTAGGATTTTTCGTTGAAGTCGGGGCGCAGGCGCAAGAGGATGCCCTTCAGTTCGCTGGCATAGATTTCATCTTCGTCGGTCTGCTCCTCAAAGATGCTCTCGATGAGCTTGTTCAATTCTGCGTCGTCCAGCGGATCGGAAGAAGAAACTGCCTTCTTTTGATTCTGGATGCTCGTGCGGCCGCCTACGCTTTCCAGAAACTGAAATTCATTGCAGGCGTTGATGAAGATGGTGCTGGCAACCTCGCTGCGGGAGATGCCCAAAACAAACTTGCCCATGCTTTTGAGCCTGCCTACCAGCGGTGTATAATCGCTGTCACCGGACACGATGCAGAAGCTGTCGATAAGATTGTTGGTATAGGCCACTTCCAGCGCGTCGATCACCAGCAGGATGTCGGCGTTGTTCTTCTGGGAATAGCCATAACGGAGCGAAGGCACTACCGTAAAGGTGTTGCTCAAAAGCACCTCCTTCAAATCGCTGAACCGGTCAGTATATCCGTAGACCTTGCCCAGCAGGATGTCGCCCCTTATTTTTACTTTTTCAAGAATGCTGTTGAGTGTAGCCACCTTGGCGCCGCAGTTTTCCAGGTCGACAAAGATGGCAAATTTGGATGTGCTCAGAAAATCTCCTCATTTCTTTTAGGAAATCGTTATCATCAGATACGAAAGGTGAACCGGTCGCCCCGGATCAATTGGCTGGAGGTATGTACAGGCATGCCGGCGGGATCGTACACGCATTCCTTCAAAAGCAGCAGCGCAGCCCCGTCTTCCACTTCCAAAAGCTTTGCCTGATTGGGGGATGCGTAGGCAAGGGCAATATCGTGCAC
This sequence comes from Bacillota bacterium, assembly GCA_023391725.1. Taxonomy (GTDB): domain Bacteria; phylum Bacillota; class Clostridia; order Christensenellales; family Aristaeellaceae; genus JAEWAH01. The sequence continues at coordinate 7,074 of JAEWAH010000319.1, forward strand.
GGCCTTTACCGGTTCTGTGCCGTGGCGCAAAAGGATCTCATACAGTGAGCCTGTAAGATCTTCCTCCAGAAGAAAGCTGAACGAGGCGGGAAAGCGGTTGGTCTCCACCATTACGGGCAGCTCGTCCGCAAAGCGAAGCCGGCAAGTCTCCAGCACCATTTCCCCTGGGGAAACGCGCAGACTTTCGATGTCCTCCGGGGTGGCGTGCTGCAAGTGGGCCGTTAAAACACGGCTAGCCGCAGTACAACCCATCAAACGGCAGGCGGCGTGAAAGCTGGTGATCTGGTTTAAATCCCGCTGGATCCTGGGCACCGCCACAAACGTGCCCTTGCCCTGGCGGCGGACAAGCAAACCCTCCCGCGTCAGATCGGAAAGGGCTTTTCGCACCGTGACGCGGCTCACCTGGTAGCTTTCGCAAAGCGTAAGTTCCGAGGGGATACGGCCGTGAACAGGGTACACCCCGGCGGCGATATCGCCTTTCAGCCGCTGCATCAGTTGCCGGTACAGCGGGCTGTAGGTATCGCTGTTCAGGATGCTTTTTTTCACCGGCGTCCCCTCTTTCGTACCTTTTCGCCAGTATACCATTTTCCCCCTGGAAAAGCAACGATGGGTCAGGGGATAGCGGGGGGGCGAAAAGGTGGTATAATGGGGAAAATGCAAGGAAGGGGACGGACGATGGATTGCGCGGTGTATCCCCTGGAGGAATTGAAGGAATACAAGTATGTGGTGGTGCTGTCCCTCTACAAAGGGAAACTGCTTTTAAGCCGCCACGGGGAGCGGGATACCTGGGAGACACAAGGCGGGCATATCGAACCGGGGGAGACGCCTTTGGAGGCGGCGCAGCGAGAGCTTTATGAAGAATCCGGCGCGCTGGAGTTTACTCTCTCGCCCTTGTGTGATTATTTTGCCGGGGATGAGGTTTCCCATGCAAACGGCATGGTATTCGTGGCTGAGGTTACGGCCTTGGGCCCGTTGCCGCAAAGCGAGATGGCTGAAACCGCCCTGTTTGATCAGCTTCCGGAGAACTTGACGTACCCCTGCATTACCCCGCTTTTGTACCGCCGCTGGATGGAGAAGGAAACAGAGAAAGTGACAGCGGTATAATCCCGCTTTCCTGCGTCTGGGCGATCCCACTTGTTTCATAGGAAGCTTTATGATAGCATGTCCCTGGAAGGGCAAGGTGGATTTTGATGGAAAACCTGCAATTGGCGCGCATCGCCGCGGTATCCCCCAGGGTATACCTTGGGGACTGCCGGAAAAACGCCGGGGAGATCATCTCCTGGATGGAAAAGATGAAAAAGGAATCCGTCCAGGCGGCGGTGTTCCCCGAGCTTTGTTTGACCGGCTATACATGCGGCGATCTATTATTGAATGAAACGCTTCAAAAAGAGGCCCGGGAAGCTTTATTGCGGGTGGCGGAAAAGTCTGGGCCCATGATCGTGATGGTTGGCCTGCCTCTTTCCAATCAGGGGCGGCTTTATAACTGCGCCGCCGTTTTGCAAAACGGGCACATCAAAGGGGTTGCTGCCAAGCGCTACCTGCCCAACGGCGGGGAATTTTATGAGACGCGCTGGTTTAAATCCGGGTTGAATGCGCCCAAGACCATTTCATTGGATGGAGAGGAAATCCCATTTGGATTGAATCTTTTGTTTGAAACCGCGGAATTCCGCTTTGCCTTGGAGATCTGCGAGGACTTGTGGGGGCCCAATCCCCCTTCCAGCAGCTACGCGCCGGCGGGGGCGGAGGTCATTTTCAACTTAAGCGCCAGCAACGAGCTGGCGGCCAAGCACGATTACCGCAGAGAGTTACTCCGCCAGCAAAGCGGCCGGTGCTATTGCGGCTACGCCTATGCCGGAGCGGGATTTGGCGAGTCCACCACGGATTTGGTATTTGCGGGGTTCAGCGGCCTGTATGAAAACGGGCGCACCCTTACTGAAACGCCGCGCTTTCAAACGGAAGGGACCTTCGCCGTGGGGGATGTGGATATCCAGCGATTGCGCTACCAGCGCCAGCGCACCGGTAGCTTTTTTGACAGCGACTGCGCCGACATGCGGACCGTGCCTATGGAGGAGCTTCCCTCCTTTGAAATGCCTTTAAAGCGCCCCATCCCGCCGTTGCCCTTTGTACCGAGTGAGGCAGGGCGGCAAACGCGCTGCGATGAGATCACATCCATCCAGACCATGGCACTGCGCACGCGCTTGACCGCCGCTCACGCGCAAAAGCTGGTGGTGGGCGTCTCCGGTGGGCTGGACAGCGCTTTGGCGCTGCTTGTGGCCGCCCGGACCTTTAGAGAAATGGGCCTTCCCCCTGAAAACCTGCACGCCATCACCATGCCTGGCTTTGGTACCGGGACACGAACGCTGAAAAACGCCCGGCTTTTGATGAAGGCTCTGGGCTGCACCATCCGGGAGGTGGACATCTCCCCCGCGGTGCGCCAGCATTTTTTAGACATCGGCCAGGAAGAGAGCGTTCACGACGTGGCCTATGAAAACAGCCAGGCCAGGGAGCGCACGCAGATATTGATGGACTTTGCCAACCGCATCGGCGCACTGGTGCTGGGCACAGGTGACTTAAGTGAATCCGCCCTGGGCTTTTCCACCTACAACGGCGATCACATGAGCATGTACAATGTGAACTGCTCCATTCCCAAGACGCTTGTGCGCACCCTTGTACGATATTTTGGGGAAACGGTGTTCGGCGGCGAGATAGGAGAAGTTTGCAAGGACATTATTGAGACCCCCGTCTCCCCGGAGCTTTTGCCAGTGGATAAGGGAGAGCTGAACCAGCGCACCGAGGAGATCCTGGGGGATTACGCTCTCCACGACTTCTTTCTATATCACCTGATGGATTCCGGCAGTTCCCCGGAGAGGTTGGAAACCTTTGCGAACCAGGCTTTTGAGGGTGTCTATTCTCCGGAAATCATCCGCAAGACGCTGACGCTTTATATGAAACGGTTCTTTGCCCAGCAGTTCAAGCGCAGCTGCATCCCCGATGGGCCCAAGGTGGGCACCGTGAGCCTTTCGCCCCGGGGCGACTGGCGTATGCCCAGCGACATGTCCGGTGCGGCCTGGCTGGCATTTTTGGACAGAGAAGAGTGAAACGCATGATTTCCCTGGAGCGCACAAACAAGGACGATCCCCGCTTTGCATCGCTGGTGAAGCTGCTGGATATGGACCTGGCCGCAAGGTATGAGGACGGCAACGCGCAGTATCAGCCGCTGAATACCCTTCAAAAAATCACTGCGGTGGTGCTGGCGGAGGATTCGGGTGAGGCCGTGGGATGCGGCGCGTTCAAACCCCATTGGGAAGACGCAGTGGAAATGAAGCGTGTCTTTGTAAAGCCCGACTTCCGGGGCCGGGGCATTTCCAAGACTATTTTAAGAGAGCTGGAAAAATGGGCGTCGGAAGAAGGCTTTACCCGGGCGGTATTGGAAACAGGGAATAAGCAGCTTGAAGCCATATCTTTGTATGAACGAAGCGGCTATCAGCGTATTCCCAACTACGGGCCGTATGCGGATCTTGGGGCCAGCATCTGCTTTGAAAAGGATCTGACCGCGCAAGGATAGCGGGGAGAAAGCGCATGTGTACAACTTTTGTCATGCGAACGGACGAAACGCTCATCGGTATGAATTTCGACTGCGGCGAAGCGCCCTGGAAGCTGGCGGCAGTACACAGTGCGTTTGCCGTGCTCACTTTTGCCAATGGACGGTATATCCCCACCATCGGATTAAGCCGCCAGGGCGTTTTTGTGAATGATATGATGGTGGACCCCTGCCAGGCGGGAGCATACAAACGGCAAACGGAATCACGGTGGGTCTGTTCCCGGTTGGTGGACGAAGTGCTGTCGGGCAGTCTTCCGCCCCAGGAGCTTGCGGATGATTTGAAGCGGATAACGATCGTCAACGCCCCTGGGCTCAGCACCCATCCCATGATCGTGGATGAACGCGGCGATGTGACCGTCGTTGAACCGGGACGGGGGGTGCTTTCAAGCCCCCGGGAAGTCTCCCCCTTTTTTGTGATGACGAATTTCCCTCTTTCAGGCTTTGTGGGAGCAGACCCTCATCCATTCCAAGGCAGCGGCGCGGACCGGTACAAGACCGCCTGGGAGCTATTGGCCGGAGGAAAAACACCTTATACCTTTGAAGGCGCCTTTGAGATCATGGAGAAAACGCATCAGCTGGAGGGAAGCTTCAAAACCGGTCTTTCCCTAGTGGCCTGTCCTTCCATGGGCATGATCCACCTTGCCGCATTTGGAAACTTTCAAAAGCGCTTCGTCTTTTCCTTTTCTGATGGTTGCATTGCGTCCAAAGGGAAGGAAAACGAAGGCATCCGCCTTTTGGAGCAAGGGCTGGACCCGCGCAAGTTCCTTCAAAATGTTGAAATGGAGGCCGCTATATGATCCGCGCCTATGAACCCAGGGATTTTGATGCCTGCGTCCAACTGCTCATGGACGCCTACAACGGGGCGCCCTGGGAAAACCACTGGACGGAGGAGACCGCGTCCAGGCATCTCAAGGAGTTTCTGTCCTGTCCCGCTTTTGTAGGGTTTACCGCCCTGGAAAATGGGCAGACCGTGGGAGCGCTCTTTGCCCACCGGCAGACTTGGTGGACCCAAGATGAAGTATATGTGGATGAGCTGTTTGTCCATCCTCTCTTCCAGGGCAAGGGTCACGGCAAGCAGCTTTTACAGGCCGCAGAAACCCATTGCCGGGAAAACGGGCTGGCGGGGGTCGTTTTGCTCACCAACCGGCATATGCCTGCCAAGGCTTTTTACGACAGGAACGGATATGTCCAGGCCGACCATGTGATCTACATGTACAAGGTCGTTTGACTGTATTTCCTCAGGAGGATATTAGCATGCGTATCGTCATCATCGGCGCGGTGGCCGCAGGGACAGCCGCCGCCGCCAAGGCCAGCCGCAACGATCCCAAGGCCGAGATCGTGATTTATGAAAAGGACCGGGATATCTCCTA
>JAEWAH010000322.1 GCA_023391725.1 Bacillota bacterium
ATGAAGGTGGGCCTCAGGCTGGGGAGAAGGATATAGCGGATGCGCTGGTAGCCGTTGGCGCCATCCACCCGGGACGCCTCTATCATGGAATGGTCCAGGCCCATGATGGCGGCAAAATACACAACGCTGCCGTATCCGGTGGTTTTCCAAAGGTTCACCAGAACGATCAAAAACGGCCAGGCGGCGGGGGTGGAGTAGATCTTGGGCATCTGGCCTCCCAGATGCCTGACCAGGTTGGAAATGAAGCCGAAATCGTAGTTGATCAGGTTGTAGACAATCAGGCTCACAAGCACGTCTGAAATAAAGTACGGAAGGAACATGAACGTTTGCGTCACCTTCCGGAAGCGGTGGTTGCGAAGCTCGCTGAGCAGGATCGCCACCGTCATCTGGACGATGTTGCCGATGAGGATAAAAGCAAGGTTATACAGGATCGTGTTGCGCAAAAGCAGCCATAGCTGGCCGGAGGTAAACAGGAATTTGAAATTTTCCAGGCCGATGAATTTGCTGCGGTAAATGCCGTCGGCATAATTGAACTTTGTAAAAGCCACATATGCTCCGGGCATGGGCATATAGCTGAACGCAAAAAAGAAGGCAATGGCGGGCAGGCACATAAGTGTCAATGCCCGGTACTGCCAGAGGTTCTTCCCAAAGCGCTTGATCATAAGCATCAGCAGCCTCTCAAAATTTGTAAGGGAGTCAGGCTCTGACGCTATTGTGCCCCGGGCGGGGAAATCTGTCCCATGCAATCAATTCTAAAATGGGATGATCCTGACATTTTCGCAAAATGCCCGGGCGGATGAAACGCCCGCATTTTGGCAACATCATAAAGGGCCATGATTTAAGCGCTGTCTGCATTCTGGGCGCCTGTCCAATACAATATAGAATGGGCAGGTTATTGCCCAAAGCGCAGTATAGACAATTGGGGGCGGAACAATGCGTTTTAAACTGGATGAGTGGAGATTTCTGCTGGGCAATCAGCCGGAGGCGTTCCAGCGCGACTATGACGATTCCGCGTGGCAAAATGTGCGCGTGCCCCACGATTGGGCGGTGTCGCAGCCCTTTGACGTAAAGTATTCCAGCGGCACGGGCTACCTGCCCGGGGGCACCGGCTGGTACCGCACATCCTTTGCTCTTACGGAAAGCGACCGGGGGCAGAGGGTGTTTTTGTGCTTTGACGGCGTTTATAAAAACAGCCAAGTCTGGTGCAACAGTTATTACCTGGGCAAGCGGCCCAACGGCTATGTTGGCTTTCAATATGATGTGACCGATTTCGTTCGCTTCGACGGCACGCCCAACGTCATCGCCGTGAAGGTCACGCATGAGGATATTGCGGATTCCCGCTGGTATACCGGCTCCGGGATCACCCGCAAGGTGATGGTCAACGTTTGCGATCCGGTGTACGTGCCCTGGGACGGGCTGTTCTTTACCTCCCGGCCGAATAAATCCGGCAATGCGCAAGCAACTGTCAAATTGACCGTTGTCAACGAAACATCGCAGGACGCGCCTGTTTGGGCCAAATTGGACGGGTTTCCCCTGGGGGGCGAAGCCTCCGTGCCTGCCCATAGTACAATGGAATTTGAACTGCGCGGGAATATTGAAAGCCCTCGATTGTGGTCAGTGGAAGCGCCGAATCTGTACACGCTTACAGTTTCCCATGGGGAGCCCATAAAGGTAGGCATCCGGGACTTTGCCTTCGATCCCGACAAGGGTTTTTCTCTCAATGGCCAATCCATGAAGATCAAGGGAGTGTGCGTGCACCACGACGCGGGCTGCCTGGGGGCTGCCGTGTGGCCCGAGGTTTGGCGGCGGCGCTTAATCAAGCTGAAAGCCATGGGTTGCAACGCCATCCGCACCAGCCACAACCCCCACATGCCGGAGCTTTATGACCTGTGCGATGAGATGGGCTTTTTGATGATGGGCGAGGCATTTGATGAGTGGGAAGGCCCCAAGAACAAGTGGATCCGGGGCCACAACGTCTATCCCCCGGGGCACCAGGGGTATTATGAGGATTTCCCCGAATGGCACGAGCGGGATCTTTCCGACATGGTAAAGCGCGACCGCAACCATCCCAGCGTGATCATGTGGAGTATCGGCAACGAGATCGACTACCCCAACGACCCCTACTGCCATCCCCTGTTCAGGACTATGGTGGGCAACAACGACGCCAACAAGCCCGCGGCGGAACTGCAATATAACGACAGCAAACCCAACGCCCAGCGGCTTTCGGTGCTGGCGGAAAAGCTCGCAGGGATTGTGCGCAGGCATGATACCACCCGCCCCGTGTTGGCCTGCGCCGCGTTCCCGGAGCTTTCCACGCAGATCGGCTTTTTCGATCACTTCGACATGCTGGCCTACAACTACAAGGAGCATCTGTACGAGCAGGATCACAAGCGTTTCCCCCGCCTGCCCATCATCGGCAGCGAAAACGGCCACAGTCCGGAGGCCTGGCAGGCGGTAGCCGACCATGCGTACGTATGCGGGCAGTTTTTATGGACAGGGATCGATTATATGGGTGAGGCGCACGGCTGGCCGGTGCGCGGTTCCCGGGCGGGGCTCTTAACGCTGGCAGGCTTTGAAAAACCGGAGTACTACCAGCGCGCGGCGATGTGGACCGAAAACCCACCCAAGATGATACCTGCGCCGAAGCAACCCTTGTCCGCCAGCGTCTGGGAGCCCAAGGACGATCTCAAGCAGATCGAGATCACAGTAGCAAAAGATGTGATGCTGGAAGTCTCCGTAGAGGGCGGTGAATTGATGGGGCTGGAAAGCGGGGATCTTTCCGATACCTCTTCCTACGCACTGCCCCGCCGCCGCACCTATGAGGGCCACTTGATAGCCTATGTGCTTAATGAAAAGCCGGGAGCCAGGGTGACTATCCGAGGAGAAGGACTTGCGCCGGTGGTCGTGAAGCTGTAAACCGGCGTTACCGTTGATCGTTTACACAAGGGAAAGCCATGGCCCCGCTGCCTTGCCAAGACCAACACTCGCCGCCCGGCGGGTGTTTTTGCACATTTTCTTACAAAAACGTGGCACAAGCCCTTGACAACGCCGCATGCGGGTGATACGATACCACCGAAAACCCGATAAAAAGAGTAGGGATTCAAAGTAGAGCATGCGCCGTGGGTACGGCGTGAGGTTATCGGCCAAGCGAAGCACCAGACGGTGCAAAGGAGATAGAGCATGAAGCTGTCCACCCGTGGGAAATATGGATTGTACGCCATGTTTTACTTGGCGACACAGGCGGGGAACGGGCCCCAGCCGCTTAAGGCCATTGCGGAGACAGGCGTCCCGGAGCAATACCTGGAGCCGCTCCTGGGCACGCTGCGCCGGGCGGGGCTGGTATCTACCGTCCGGGGCGTCCAGGGCGGGTACCAACTGGCCCGGGATCCTGAGCTGATCACCGTAGGGGATATTATCGACGCCACAGAAGGCCCCGTTTCTCTGGCGGAATGCTTGCAGCCCGGAGAGGCTTGCAGGAAAAGCGAAAAATGCGCCGCCCGCATGGTATGGAGCCGCTTAACGGACCAGATCAACGAACTGCTCCAGGGCATTACTTTAAAGGACATGCTTCAAAGGGAAACACCAGAGGAAATTTTGAAGGGAGATCATGCCGTATGAACCGCATCTATATGGACAACGCCGCCACCACTCCGGTGAGCCCTCAGGTTTTGGAGGCGATGCTCCCTTATTTTACGCAGATTTATGGCAATGCCAGCAGCATCCACCAAACCGGCCGGGAGGCCGCAAAGGCCATTGCGGAATCCCGCAGGCAGGTGGCCGCAGCTATCGGGGCCAAGCCCGAGGAGATCTATTTCACCGCCGGGGGGTCGGAGGGCGATAACTGGGCCATCAAGGGCACGGCGTTTGCCCGCAGGGCCAAGGGCAACCACATTATCACCACCCAAATCGAGCACCACGCCGTGCTGCACACTTGTGAATGGCTTGAAAAGCAAGGGTTTGAGGTGACCTACCTGCCGGTTGATGAAGGTGGGCTCGTCTCCCCCGCCGACGTGGAAAAGGCCATTACAGACAAGACCATCCTCATCACCATCATGGCCGCTAATAACGAGATCGGCACCATCGAGCCCGTCGCCGAGATCGGGAAGATAGCCCGTGCTCACAATATCCCCTTCCATACGGATGCGGTACAGGCGGTGGGCGCCATCCCCGTAAACGTGAACGACTGGCAGGTGGATATGCTCTCCCTGTCCGGCCACAAGTTCCACGGCCCCAAGGGCATAGGCGCGCTGTATGTGCGCAAGGGCGTTAGGCTTGATACGCTGCTTCAAGGCGGCGCCCAGGAGCGGGGCCTTCGGGCCGGTACGGAAAATCTGTCCGGCATCGTGGGGCTGGGCAAGGCCATCACCCTGGCGGTGGAAAACCTTCCCGAAAAGGCCGCCAAGCTTTCAAAGCTTCGGGACAGGCTGATGGACGGCATCCTTCAGGCGATTCCGGATGTGAGGGCCAACGGCTCCCGGGAAAAGCGCCTGCCGGGGAATGTGAACGTATCGGTAAAGTATATCGAGGGGGAAGCGCTGCTTCTGCGCCTGGATCTTGCCGGCATCGCGGCCTCCAGCGGCTCGGCGTGCACCAGCGGGTCACTTGACCCCTCTCATGTGCTGCTGGCCATCGGGCTGCCCCATGAGATCGCCCACGGAAGCCTGCGCCTGTCCCTTTCAACAGACAGCACCCAGGAGGAAGTGGACGAAGTTCTGAGAGTTCTCCCCGGCATCGTGGAAACATTGCGCTCCATGTCGCCTCTTTACGCGGCGGTTCATCAATAAACGATAGGAATTTATAGGAGGGATTTCTCCATGCAATACAGCGAAAAAGTTTGGGACCATTTTGAACATCCCAGGAATGTGGGCGAGATCGAGAACGCCAGCGGCTCAGGCACCGTGGGCAACGCCAAATGCGGCGATATCATGAAGATGGATATCCAGGTGGAAGACGGCATCATCACCGATGTGAAATTCAAGACCTTTGGCTGCGGCGCGGCTATCGCCACCAGCAGCATGGCCACCGAAATGGTGAAGGGCAAGACCATTGAGGAAGCGCTCACCCTCACCAACAAGGCGGTGATGGAAGCGCTGGATGGGCTCCCGCCGGTAAAGATCCACTGTTCGCTCCTGGCGGAGGAAGCCATCCACGCCGCCATCGAGGATTATCAAAAAAAGCAGACGGCGAAATAAAAAACACAAGGGGTTGTCATGCTAAGTGCAGAATATGCACACAGAGATGCAAGAAGCTCCGCGCCCTCGGGCGCGGCCAAAGGGCTTTCCGATCGCCCTTTGGAAACCTTCGGATGCCATCTGTGATTAGCCAGACAACCCCTTATGATTGTTTTTGGGAGGAACCATCACACATATGCCAGAAATCCATGGAAACATTGAAGGACTGCGCAGGACGCTTCTTGGCGAGCTGGAAGAGCTCTACGGCTGGGAAGTGCCCCGCGCTGTCTTTGTGCCGCTGGATATGGTGCAGCTTCTCAAAGATCTTTCCCTGCGCATCAACCGGGTAATCGCCGTGTATATCACAAGGGACGGCGAAGTGG
>JAEWAH010000058.1 GCA_023391725.1 Bacillota bacterium
TTCCTAACCTCCTTGGGGCAGCTTCGGATATTCTTGGGGAGGGCATCGGCCAACTTTTGAAAAACGGCCTGCCTGATAGCTGGGTGGGCGTTGGCGGAACGCTAACTGCCATGGCCGCCGTAAGCAAGGGCCTTCCCTGGACGGAAAAAACACGCCTGAACGGGTATTGTCTGACGGTGAAAGAGGTGGGGGAATGGCTCATCCGCCTGGCGGATATGCCGCTGATGCAGCGCCTTTCCCTGCCGGGGCTCCAGCCGCACCGGGCTGACATCATGGTCCATGGCACCGCTATCTTAAAAGCCAGCATGGACAAGCTGAACATTTCCCAGATCACCGTATCGGAATTTGGCAACCTGGATGGGTATCTGAAACAAAAATATCTTTTAAATCCTTCTGTACAAGCATAATTTCAAGAAAAATCACAACATTTTGTGAAGTGTTGCTTGCCGTTTACGGACAGGTTTAGTATAATAGCGAGAGCGACTTGAATTCGCAGAAAGAATAGGAGAGAATTTCATGCGCAAAAGGGCGATTTTTGCATGCTTGCTTGCCATGGCCATGTTGCTGTCCGGCTGTGCCCTGGTGGAAAAGGATCAGAAAGTTGATAATGACACCGTCATCATTGAATTGGGAGACAAGACCATTAACAAGGCCCAGGTCAATTACGCGGTGCAGAACGAACTGTCTTATCAATACTACTACTATAGCATGATCGGCCAGCAATTTGATCCCAGCAATCCTACGGTGGTGGCCAGGGCCCAGGATCAGGTGATCGAAGGCCTGACCCAGCAAGTGGTAAAAGAGGCAAAGGCGAAGGAACTGGGTTTCGATATCTTCACCGAGGAAGAGGATACCGCCATCCGGCAAAAAGCCCAGGAGAGCATGGACACCGATAAGGAATCGGTGAAGAGCCAGTATTTTGCCGATACCACCCTTCAAGGCGGTGAACTGGACGCCGCCATCCTTCAGAAGCTGACGGATGCGGGCCGGACTTTTGACGACTACTATTATGTAGCCGCCAAAGCGAGTGCTGCCCAGGACAAGCTTCGCGAGTCCGTCATCAAAGACGTTACGGTATCGGATCAGGAAGTGCAGCAGGAGCTGGACAGCCGGGTTCAGGATGCCAAGGCCAATTATGCCCAAAACCTGTCTGCTTACGGCTCTGCTGTGAATGCCGGCACGACCGTGTATTATGCCCCCCCGGGTTACCGCTATGTGAAGCATATCCTTCGCAAATTCCCTGATGTGACCAAGACGGCGCTTACCGCGCTCCAGAAGCAGATCACGGACAAGGATACACAGATTACTTCCCTAGAAAAATCAATTACCTCCTTGGGCACAGATGTAAAAGCGGATGACCCGCAGCTTACGAGCCTCAACAGCGACAAAGCAGCGGCGGAGCAGGAGAAGGCTGATCTTCAGGCGCAGTTCGACAAAGCCGTGGCGGATGCCGCCGCCCTTTTGCAGCCCACTGTGGATGAGATCCTGGCGAAGTTGAATGCAGGCGGAGATTTTGACGCGTTGATGGCCGAATATGGCGAGGATCCTGGCATGAAGTCATCACCGCTGAAGGAAACCGGCTATGCTATCTGTGAAGGCTTCTCCTCCTTTGATCCGGCCTTTACCAACGCTGCCATGGCCCTCAAGGCAGTGGGGGATATAAGCCCCGCTACCATTGGTCAAAGCGGCATCCACATCATCCAGTATACTGCGGAAATCCCGGAAGGCCCCGTGGCGCTGGATACAGTGAAGGACGACCTTTCCGCGCAGCTTTTGACCACCAAGCAGGATGAGACCTTCAACAACCAGGTGACCGAATGGGTAGCCCAGTCTCCCGTGAAGGTTTATAAAGAGAGAATGAATCAATAGGCTTTTGTCTGCCATAAATCTTGCAAATGCAAAAAGCCGTCCGAGGGGACGGCTTTTTGCTTGCGTAGCCGCCTTAGCCTGCCAAGCTGCTGGCTTATAGCCTGGCCTTCTCTTAAGTAAACGATGATTTAGCTTTGCGGTCCATGTTGGATTCAAGCTATTGATTTTCAACCGCAGGGGACCTGCCAGCCAAAAGCCTTCCCCTTGAGGGGGAAGGTGGCGCGCCAGCGCCGGATGAGGTGGCAGGCGCAGCGGAACTGCGGAGCACTGGCCGTAGGGCGCGACGCCCTCGGCGCGCCGCTTTCGGGCTGACGGATGCCGTATGGAACGATGCCTGTATCGCCCAGCGCAGTACGGCGCAAAGAATCAAAAGGAGCCTATGACCGAGTTGGACTCCGGTCTTAAACGGCGCGGCGAGGGCGTCGCGCCCTACGACAAGGCGATGTAGGCATCGCCCCCTACGCGCCTCATCCGCCTCCTTCGTCGGCACCTTCCCCGCTAAAGCAGGGAAGGCTTTTGGTACGCCCCCCTGCCAGCAATATGGCCGCCTGTTTGCGTCTAGTCGATTCGAGGTTTATTTCTCCGCTAAATCACCGTTTACTTGAACTGAAAACAAAATCATTGATAACATGGACAGCGGATCGTTTATTTCGGCCGAACAAAAATTGGCGCTCCATTTCGGAATGCCAATTTTGATATTGATTCTGTGATTCAAGCGAAAATTACTTCCCCAGCAGTTTCTTGACAGTCTGCACTGCGTTCTTGGCGGTGAAACCGTAGGTTTCAAACAGCTTCCCGGCGGGAGCGGAAGCGCCGAAATGGTCAATGCCGATGATCTCCCCATCCAGCCCCACATATTTGTACCAAGGCATGGAGGACCCGGCTTCCATGGCGACCCGTGTGCGCACCGCCTTGGGCAGCACGGTCTCCCGGTATGCCGCAGGCTGATCGTCAAACAGTTCCATGCAGGGCATGGAGACCACGCGGGCGTCAATGCCTTCTTCCCAGAGCAGCTTCTGCGCCTCTCGCATGGGCGCGACTTCGCTGCCGCTGGCCATCAGCAGCGCATCCGGCGTCTCTTTTTTGCTGTTGGAGAGTATATATCCGCCTTGGAAGGCCAGGGGGCCGCTCTCCGCCTGCAGGGGCAGATCCTGCCTGGTGAGCACCAAGCAGGTGGGCGAGCCGCCCGTCAGCGCGGTAATCCAGCCCGCAGCCGTTTCCGGGCCGTCCGCCGGGCGGACGACCTTAAGGCCGGGGATCGCCCGAAGCCCTGCCAACTGCTCGATGGGCTGATGGGTAGGCCCATCCTCGCCCACACCGATGGAGTCGTGGGTCAATACGTAGGTTACAGGCGCTTTCATGATGGCCGAGAGGCGCATGGCGTTTTTCATGTAATCGCTGAATACGAAGAATGTGGCACAGTAAACATGCAATCCTCCATGCAGCGCCATGCCGTTGGAGATGGCCGCCATGGCGTGCTCCCTGACGCCAAAGTGCAGGTTGCGTCCGGCACGGTTCTCCGCGCTGTAATCCCCGCCATCCTTGATCAGCGTCTTGGTGGAAGGAGCAAGGTCAGCTGAGCCGCCCACAAGATTCGGGATCCGCTTGGCCAGGCGGTTGATCATCTCAAAGGAAGTAATCCTGGTTGCCATCTTCTCGGGGAACTGCCAGAGATCCTCGCCTTGGAAGGCTTCTTCGGGGATCTTCGCGGCAAACCAGGCCTCCCATTCACGGGCAAGCTCGGGATGGGCCGCGGCGTAGGATGAAAAGAGCTTGTTCCAGGTCTCCTGGAGCTTAGCGCCCTTTTCCATGACGCTGTTAAGATGCACCCGCACCTCGGGCAGGACATGGAAAGACTCCTCCGGCATGCCAAGGTATTGCTTGGCGGCCTGTACATTATCGGCTCCCAGGGGCTCCCCGTGGGCGCTGGCTTTGCCAGCCTTGGCGGGGCAGCCGTAGCCAATGGTGGTGGGCACAACGATCAGGGAGGGACGCTCGTCCAGCTTGGCGGCGGCAAGAGCGGCGGTAATTTGAGTTACGTCGTTGCCGTCCTTCACGTGCTGTACGTGCCAGCCATAGGCGTCAAAGCGCGCGCCCACGTTCTCCCGGAAAGCAATGTTGGTATCGCCTTCGATGGAGATCTCGTTATCGTCATACAAAAGGATCAGTTTGCCAAGCTTCAGCGTCCCGGCCAGGGAGGCGGCCTCACTGGAGATGCCCTCCATCATGCAGCCATCCCCGCAGATGCAATAAGTATAGTGGTCGACGATGTCAAAGCCGGGCCGGTTGAACTTGGCAGCCAGCATGGTTTCCGCCATGGCGAAGCCCACGGCGTTGGCGATGCCCTGGCCCAAGGGACCTGTGGTAGTTTCTACGCCAACGGTGTGGCCGTATTCAGGATGGCCGGGCGTTTTGCTTCCCCACTGGCGGAAGGCTTGCAATTCCTCCATGGGCAGGCCATAGCCGAACAGATGCAAAAGCGTATACAGCAGGGCGCTGGCATGCCCCGAAGAGAGCACAAAGCGGTCCCGGTCCTGCCATTTGGGATCGGCGGGATTGTGGCGCATGGTCTCTGCCCACAGGGAATAAGCCATGGGCGCCATGCCCATGGGTGCCCCGGGGTGGCCGCTGTTTGCCTTTTGAACGGTATCGGCGGCCAGCACGCGGATGGTATTGATGGTCTTTTCCGTGATGTTCATTGAAAAACCCTCCAGAAATAAATTAGGATTTTAAGGCGTTCAGCTTCTCCCGAAGCGGGGTCAAATCGATTCCCGGAACATTGGAAAGGGCGTCCATCAGGGAGGCCAGCATATGCTGCATGCCGCCTGGCACATCGCTTTCCACATTCAGGGGAAGCACGGGGTCATGCACCGACAGCCGCAAAAGGAACCAGCCGTTTTGGAAACCACCCTCCAGATCGAAATTGATTCGCACGCCCTCGCGGTTATCGGGGGCCACATGCCAGCCTTCCATGGCAGAAGCATGATCCAGCACCTGCTGGATGGCGGCTTTGCCCGCGGCACGAAAGTCTGGGTCGGTAATTTTGAGGCGTATTTCCGCGCTTTCCACCGGCTCGCGAAGTTCTGCGATCAGGCTTCCCAAGGTTTTTCCGGCTTGCTTGCGCTTCATGGCTTCCACGATGAGAATGGTCACAAGATACATCCCATCATCCAGGAAGTGGTTTTCGCGAAGCGCCGCGTGGCCGCTTGTCTCGATGGCCAGGGGACAGTCGATGCCGGACTGATTCAGACGGATGGCCTCGTCGATCACATTGCGATAGCCGCGCTTGAAGCGGTAATGCACGCCGCCCCATTCGGTAATGAACTGGGCAAGACCAGAGGAAGTGACCGAATCGGTAACGATGGTGAGCCCCGGGGTCTTGTCAAGCAAGATGGCGGAGATCAGCGCGATCAGGCGGTTGCGGTTGATCTCCCGGCCCGTGCCGTCCACGATGGCTGCCCGGTCGCAATCGGCGTCGAAGATGACGCCAAGATCAGCACCCGCACGCTTCACCGCAGCGGCCAGGGAGTCCATGGCCTGCTCATTTTCCGGGTTGGGAATGTGGTTGGGGAACATACCGTCGGGCGTTAAGAACTGGCTTCCATCCACCCGTGCGCCCAGGCTTTCGAGCATTTGGGCATAAAAGCCGCCCGCACCGTTGCCTGCGTCCACCACCACATGAAGCCCCAGAAGAGGTTTGGACACCTGGGTATTCAGGCCCTTGCGGATGCGCTCTTTCAAAATTTCTTCATACGTGGGCAGAAAGGGTTTTTGGAGAACACTATCCTTGCTGCTTGAGGATTCTGCCGAAAGGGATTGAGCCTCAATGAGCAGCTGTTTGATCTCATCCTCGGAAAGCCCGCCTGTATCCTTGAAGAATTTCAATCCGTTCATTTGATAGGGGTGGTGGCTGGCGGTGACCATTACCGCCCCATCGGTCCGAAATCCTTCGGTGAGGATGCTCATGTACATGGCTGGGGTAGTGCACAGCCCAAAGTCAAGCACCTGAGCTCCAGCCAGCGCCATGCCTCGGGCAGTGGCGCCAAGCAGCTCCGGGCCGGTAACGCGGGAGTCCCGCCCGATGGAAATACTGAGGGCTTGCGCCTCCTTGCCCGTATGGGCGCTAAGCATGCCGACAAAAGCGCTGCCCAGCGCCTGAGCCACGGCGCTTGTCAAAACCGCTCCTTCGCCCAGGGCCGCGCCACGCACGTCGCTGCCACTTTTTAAGGCCATCCAGTCCATACAAACCTCCTTGTTCTGGGGGAGAGCAAAAGCGTTCAGGCCTTCTCGGGTGTGTTGGCCACTTCCTCCATCAGGCCGCGCAAGGCTCGGTACAGGGGCGTAAGGGCCTGATAATCCTCCGCAACGCGGCGAACGATGTCAGGGGAATAGACCCAGCTCAATTGCGTCTGCTTTTGATGTACATACAGCTCTTTAGCAGTATACCAGGGTTTTAAGGATGCGGGGATCTGCTCTGGCACAGCCATGCGCTTGAAAAACTCCCCGTTCATTTCAAGCCCACGTTTGGCAAAATCGCATTCTTCCAACACAGCGGCAAAAGCCCGGGGATTGGCGGCCATGCGACGGCGCATCAGGTCCATTACAGGCCGGTTTTCGCCCCAGAAGCCCATGCCCCAGCCGGTGGATTCCGGAGAGAACTCAAACCAGAACATTAAGCTCCCGTCCCGGGGCTCTGCCGCGCGGCGGAACAGCAGCCACAAATGATCACGGAAGGGGGACTTGTCCTTGGTAAAGCGTGTGTCGCGCCGGATTCGCGCCAGGCACTTTTGCGGGCGGATCTCCATGCTAGCATCGATTTTCTGCATGATGGGCCCCATCTCCTGGATAAAGTCATAAAATGGGGCCTGTACATCCCTTAAATACTCTTGCTTGTGCTCTTCAAAAAAGGAGATATGGTTGTTAAAGCGCAGGCTCAAAAAAAACTGGATGGCTGCTTCAGGAAAACCCGTGAACATGGTGCACCTCCTGGCATTTACCTTATGATTATACCTTCAAATCGCACTGGAAGCAACTGCATGCGCGAAAAAAGAAGGCGTACAAGACCAACATGCAAAAAGCCGGATGCCATTCTGGCACCCGGCTTGAAAGCACAATAGGGGAATATTACGCGTCTGCCGACGTTTCTTCGTCCGAGGCGGCAGCGGCCTTAGCTGTGCGGCGGCGGCGGGCGTAACCGGGGGCCGGGTCGGACTGCTCCTCATCCGAAGGGGTACGGGGAGAGCGCGCCAGGCGATAATGCCCTGTTCCGCCGGAAAGGATAGCGGCTTCCTCCTCAGTCAATTCACGGAATGCACTCTCCGCCTTGTCCACGTCGTCATCCGAAGACTTTTCGGAAGAGATTGTTTCGTTTTCCGCCTGAGAATCGCCCCTCACATACTTCATGTGGGGGAGCTCATCATCACTGAGGGAAAGCAGCGGCTCCGCATCCGGCTCCTCGCCTTCGCCGTCTTTGACCATGCGCAGGAACTCGCCATCTTCCTCCTCGTCACTGGGAAGGGTGTAATCCCGGCGTGTTCCGCGCTCCAGATGATCCAGGGCGGCTTCGGACTGCCTTTTCTGCGCGGCGCGGCGGGACCATGCTACTGCCAGCAAAAACAGGCTTCCGGCC
>JAEWAH010000082.1 GCA_023391725.1 Bacillota bacterium
ATGCACACGACAGACGGGTCTCCCGTTTGCGTCGTGAACAATCCATTGGAAGGTCTCTTGTTTAATTCCGCCATTCAGATTGATTAAAGTATATTCTAGATATACAAAGCAGTCAAGTGATTCTATCAAAATTGCTATTTTATACTTAATATACCATTTCCCGCGGCAGGGGGGCGCACAGAGCCCATACGTATACATCCATGTATAGATAAACAAACGTTTTCTGGTGGGCGAATCGTGCAAAAAGAGCCAGGAAACCTTGAGTTTCCTGGCTCTTTGAAGCGGGCTTAAGAGAAGGCGTTGGCGCAGCGCCCGCGCAGATTTTATGAGGCCGGTCCGCGCCTAATCGATATCCAATTGATCCACCCCGGGGAGCGGGGGGCGTGTTTTTGCCGGGCTGTCCTGATACCAATAGGCCACGGAGGCAATGTCGTCCTGAAGCTGCTGGTACCGTCCGTCCGGGCGGATGGCCAGCGCTTGGATGGTGGCGCGCAGATCCTCCTCAAAATAAATGGGATCGGTGATATGCCAGCGGTACATGCCAAAGCGCATCTGGGAGCGGTACAGCCCATCCGGGCGGATGACCTGAGAAAGACCGCTGTAGGGCGTGGTAAAAGTTTCGTATTGGTGAACGGATTTGTTTTCAAAATTGTACGAGCCGCAGAAATAGTCCTCCGTCCCCGTGCCGCAGATGGTTGGGAACTCCCCGTCCCCATCCAGATAGAACTTCACTTCGCCCTCGCCCCACCAGCCATTGGCATGGCTGCCCCAGCTAAGGTATGTGCCGGCATATTGCCCCTTGCCGGCGACGCCGTCCAGGATGGTCATGACTTCTCCCAGAGGCAGGGGATTCACCCTGCGGAATTGGGCATGGAAATACCCGAATGGTTCCGAAAGTGCCGTTTCTAGATAGGTGATCTGATAAAAGACCGTCACGGCCTCGGTGTGCAGATTTTCAAGGGTGATCCGGCACCGGCGGGAAAAGGGCATCGTCCAGTAGCAGTTGAAGGCGCTGCCGGGATTGACGCACACCGCCAGGGAGGAAAGGGGCGCGTAGCTGCCCCAGCCGCAGGCGAAGAAATCGCCCAGCGGGCACTCCACCGAGGGGATGGGGGAATCCTCCCAATAGATGCGCAGAATTTGGCGCCGCCAGGGCCCGGTGGGTGTCAGCCAGATATGCTTGATGGCCCCGGGGCCCGAAATATCCGCCAGCACTTCCGTTTCTCCGGCGGGGATTACTAAAAAGGGATTCACCTTCCAGCCCCTGCCCAGATCCTTTGCCGCATGGCCGGCGCTGCCCTCATGGGGCTCCATTTTGGCGCCCTGGCCTTTTCCCCCGGTCCTGTTTTCCGGGCAGATAGAGCGGGTCCTGGCGCTGGAAAGACGGCTCAGGCCGTCCAGGGGTGACGTAGATGGATACATAGCAATATACCTCCCAGTGAAACAGATTACAGCAGGCTCACGGTGGCGATGTTTTGATAGACGTTGTAGCTGGGCAATTGCGCCTGCCCGTCCGGGAGGCGGCCTGCATACGTCAGACGGGGCTGCGCAAGTTCCTCCAGGCAGTCAAGGTCCCCCTTGCCATAGGCGCTAAGCCTGCGGACAGCGGTATTCAGCCGCAGGATCAGCCCGCCATAGCGGATGTCCTGTACCTCCCAGCCAAAGGGCTTATACCATTTCATCCAAAGCTCCTGGTGCAATTCGTGCAGGGAAGTAAGGCTGGGCAGCACCTGAGTCTTGATCTGATCTGCGATCTTCAAGAGCGCATCACGGTCTTTTTTATCATAGGCCTTTTTCATGCGCAGACCAAGATCCACCTTAAGCTTCAGGAATCCCGCCAGCGCACGTGCCAGGCGCAGCGCGTCATACGCTTCCGGGGCGCCGTCGCCCAAGGCTGAAAGCTGCTCCTCTTTTTTGCGGTAATAGGCTGCGTAATCCCCCGAAGATACCTCGCAATCGAACTGGCCCAGGAGCGGGTCCTGCCACAAAAGATACTTGTGGGGATTGGCGGGCTCAAGGCCTTGAAGGGATAACCCCTCCTGCAATTCATCAAAGCTGCCCATGATCATCATGGGCTCATAGTCCATGCCGGACATCACGCGGCATTGCTGCTGAAGAAGGCTGTCGCAGCGCTCGGGGCGCTCCTCCCAGCATTCCCCCGCAAACATCTGGATGCCCGGGAACACCGAGCCCGGCATTCCCTCCCCGCCGTCGTCCCGCCAGACGGTGGTAAATACTTCTTCAAGACCTGCTTCCCGGCAGGCGGCGATCCCGGCCCGGGCGCTCTGCCGGGATTTTAAGAGGTTGGGCTGCATGCCAAGCCAGGAGCATACGCCACCAGCAAACAGCGGCTTGATCCCCAGCTTTTGATGCTCTTTGATATACAGGTCATAAAAGGCTTGATCGTTGTGATAATAGTCCCAATAGAACACCTGAAAGCTGCTGGGGATCGCATCCCGCATGCGATCGGGCAAATTGACCTTCTCATCATAATAGCCGTTACCTTCAATATGCACGCGGAAGAGCATATCCCCCCACATCATGGGGCGAAGGCCCAGGTCATTGCAGATCTCATCAATTTTCAGCAAATGCTCCTTCATGAGTTCTTCCTTGTCATGAAAGCCCTGCTCGCTCAGCCTTCTGCCCAGTCCCAGCCCGTGGGCCTCATCCAGCCCCAAATGGATCCTGCGGCTGCGCACAGGCGCGCTGGCCGCCCTGAGCATATTGCGGATCAGGCCGTAAGTCTCTTCCTTGCCTACATACAGGGTGGAGTTGTCGTCACGCACGTTCTCCGTGGCGGGCCAGCGCAAAAACCGCTCCAGGTGGGCCACCGTCTGGATGCAGGGGATGACTTCAATGTCAAGCAGCGCGGCGTAATCGTCGATTTGGCGCATTTCCTCATAGCTGTAGCGGCCCCGGTAATGGCCCATGGCCGGCGCCTCCGGGATGGCGTACGTATCTTCGGTGTAGAGCATCAGGGCGTTTAGGCCCATCATGGCCATGCGCCTAAGCAGAAGCTTTATGGTAGCTACCGTGGGCACGGAGTTGCGGGAGCAGTCGTACATCACCCCGCGCACGGGGAAAGGCGTCTGCTGCTCCAGGAAGAAGGAAGTCTTTCCATTTTCCACGGCGGCGCATAAGGAGGCAAGGGCCCGAAAGAGTTCCGGCTTACCTGCCGCCAGGATTACCGCTTCCCCATTTTCAAACCGTACCAGGAACCCAGCTTCCCCTCGCTCCACCCGGACCGTGACCGTATCCAGCCAGGGAGTAAACATCTGCGCCATTTCCTCAAGGGCCGGGGCGAGAACAGCGCTGAAGGCCTGGTCGGCAATAGTAACCGTCATAGATTTATTCTCCTTATCAATAAAAGGCTGATCTCAGTCTGCGTAGGGATAATCCGGGCCCTTGGGATAGCCGTCTTCCGGCAGGCCGCGCCAGGAAGCAAAGTAATGGATGGCGTAGCCCACCTCGCCCACATCCTCCCGGGCGGAGATAAGTTCCTGCAAGGCGTTCAGTTCCCGGTACAAAACCTTGGTGCCCAGGTGGTGGAAGGTGATATTAATGGATTCATAAATTTTCCCTGTCTCCACGGCCAGGATGATCTTTTTGCCCAGGGCTTTTCCCAGAGGCAGTTCCACATCCCCGCAATTCATGATCGCCGGA
This sequence comes from Bacillota bacterium, assembly GCA_023391725.1. GTDB lineage: Bacteria > Bacillota > Clostridia > Christensenellales > Aristaeellaceae > JAEWAH01. Next base: position 3,664 of record JAEWAH010000082.1, read on the forward strand.
GCGTTATCCCGGTAACTCATCAGCAGCGTGGTATCGCAAAGGCGGATCGCCGCCTCGCACAGCTTCATGGATTGGCCATTAAGGACCACATCAAACCCGTCAAACCAGAAGGGGATATCCGCCTCCAATATGACCCCAAGCTTATCACAGGCGGCCCGGGCCTTTTGCAAGAAGGTCACATAGCCATCCACCACCGCCTTCTGCTCCGTTTGCCACTTCTCCAATTGGTGCGGCTCCACATCCATGTGCATGCCGTAGAATTTTTCATCGGGGGATTCGCATCCCGCCTGATAATCCTCAAACCATTTTAAATACGCGTCAAAGGCCTTCTGCCCTTCGGGCACGGCCCATTCCGCCTCCGCGCCGATCAGCGCCACGCGGATGCCGGCACCGGCGCATGCCTTGATAAAGGCCCTGTATTTCGTCTTGAACATGGCCCGGGACCAGCTTACATACACCTCGGTGACGCGGTGGGAGGTTAAAAATGCCAGGGTTTCCTCGGGTCGCATGATGTCCGTCACGTCCCACATCCAGGTACCTAAAGATTCAGGGGCAAAAGATTCCGTGTTACCAGCTGCCATGGCAAAAGCGCCTCCCGGAATTTGATTAAGGATTAAAACAACCATAAGAAGAACCAGAAAAGCTTTCTTCATACCGTCACCCCACAATGCCCGTGCGTTCGATGCTTTGAATAAACACTTTTTGAAGCAGCGCGTAGAGGATCAAAAGCGGCAGGATCGTCAGCAGTACGCCTGTGGACTTCATGATGGAGTAGTACCCGATGTCGCTGGCGCTGGCGGCCATGTTCACATGCACCTGGGCAAACTGTAAGTCCATAGATAAAAGCGCCTTGGCCATGGTGTTCAGCTTGCTGAAGAACAGGAAGGCGTACATGTTGTCGTTCCACAGCCACACGAAGGAGAACAGGAAGATGGTGGCCAGGATGGGCATGGCGGCTGGGAGCATGATGGTGAAGAACACCCGCCGGTGGGAAGCGCCGTCGATGGTGGCTGCCTCGTCGATCACGGCCGGGAAACCCCTGAAGAACTGCCGGGAAAGGAAGATGTACAGCCCGCTCCTGGGCCCTGTGGCGGTAAGAGACAGCAGCAGGAACGGGATCACGCTTTCGATCAGGCGGATGCCCTTGCCGCCGTTGAACTTTGAGATGAGCCCCAGGGGGTCAAAGTTCTGGAAGTTTAAGTACAGCGGGGTCAATATCAGTTGGGGCGGGATGACCATCATCACGATCACCAGCACAAAGGCGGGGCCCCGGAGCTTGAAGCGGAACCTGGCGAACCCGTAGCCCGTCATCACGCAGGCAAATGCCTGGCAGACGGCGCTCACCCCGCAGATCATGAACGTGGATAAGAATGCCCGCCCGTAGCTCATCAGCTGCATCGCTTCGGGGATATTCAGGAGTGTAAAGTGCTTTGGGATGCTCTTGACCGTCCTGTCGTACAGATCAATCTGCTCCATGAAAGCCATGGAAACCTTGGTGAGCAGGGGATAGAGGATCATGAAGCAGATGCCCGCCACAAAGGCGGTGCGGCCCACCCACAAAAGGACGCGCGTCCCTTTGCGCTTCACTTTGGCAATACTGGGCAGGGTAAAGCCCGGGGCCTTGCTATTCATGGTAGAACACCCGCCTTCCCACAATCAGGCTGACCAGCCCCAGAAGCAGCAGGATGATGCCAAAGTAGATCCAGGAGATGGCCAGCCCGTACCCGAAATCTGAGAAGGAGACAACATAGCTGCGGATGAGGCTCACCATCTGGTTGCGCATGTTGGTCAGGGAGTCGATAATGGTGTAGATGAGGTTCAAAAGGATGTAGGGTCCCAACATGGGGAAGGTGATCTTCCAGAAATTCTCCCAGGCGGTGGCGCCTTCAATATTGCTGGCCTCATAAAGCGCCGGGGAAATGGTATGAAGACCCGACAGGAAGATGAGGATTTGCAGCCCGGAGGCGGTGATGATGTCGTACAGCCTTGCGATCACCGCCGAGAGGAAGGTGGTCAAAAACCCCGGCAGGTTGCTGCCCATCAGGTTAAGCACGAACTGCATCGCGGACAGCTTTTCCTTCATTCCGTCCGAGGCGGAGGCTACGCTCCTGCCCATCATCA
>JAEWAH010000112.1 GCA_023391725.1 Bacillota bacterium
ATGGCGAGCCCCATAACTATCCGGAAGGGGATACCATCCCCAACAATGACTTCAAGGGGCAATTCTGCATCCACTTCACCAACAGCAAGACCCACGCCGGCAACCGGGTCGATCCCCTGCATACGGCAGCGATCCAGGCCGCCTATGACGCAGCTCACAAGTAAAGGATAAACTGTCAAACACGAAATGCCGCCATGGAGCGGCATTTCGTGTTTGTTCATAGGTATAGGCATTTTACTCCAGCACGAGCCGCAGGGGTAAGGAAGAGCGATGCCATTTTTTCTCATGGAGTATATGAGAAACCCCGCGTATTGTAACAATATTTGATGAGAGAGTTGACTTTTTTTGCCGTATGAATTAAGATGTAGCGGGGAAGTGTCAGAATAAGGGTGGGAGTTTATCCCATTTTATGACGGCTTTCTCCAATGAAGAAGGGGGAATCGCCGAAGGAAAGCAAGACCGCCGCCTAGATTTCTTGCCGGTCATTTTCCAAATTCCAACCCTCCCAAAGGCAAACCGGGCGAAAGCCCGGGACGCAAAGCTATAGGGTCTAAACAGCGCAAGCTGCATGACAGCCAGTTCCCGCAAAGGGCAAACCAGGTGAAAGCCTGGGGCGCAAAGCTATAGGGTCTAAACAGCGCAAGCTGCATGATAGCCAGTTACCGTACAAAAAGGCAAACTGGGCGAAAGCCCAGGACGCAAAGCTACAGGGCCTAAACGGCAAAGCCGCATGGCAGCCAGTTTCCGAAAAAGGCAAACCGGGTGAAAACCTGGGACGCAAAGCTACAGGGCCTAAACGGCAAAAGCCGCATGGCAGCCAGTTTCCGAAGGGAGTAATTACATGTTCCGTTCTAAGGCATTGGTAGCCCTTTCTCTTGTCCTGGTCGTCCTCTTTTCCATGGTATCCTGTGCGCTGGCCGACAAATCATCCGACGTCCTCAACCTAGTGAACAAGGAGCGTAAGGCCGCCGGTTTAAAGACCCTTTCACTCAGTGAAGATCTGAACCGTGTCGCTCAATTGCGTGCCGCCGAGATCGTCAAAAAATGGAGCCATACCCGCCCTAGCGGAAAGGCATGGAATACCGCTTTTGCCGAAGAAGGCGTATCTGCTTCCTACCGCGGTGAAAACCTAGGCAAGGGGCAGTACTCCGCGGCGCTAGTCGTAAAGGCCTGGATGAAGTCTGAAGGCCACAAGGACAACATTCTGAACAAGAAGTTCACCAAAATGGGCGTTGCCTCCGTTGTCGTCGACGGCGTCACCTACTGGGTGCAGGTATTCGCCAATGAGGTGAAAACTACGGGAAAGGTGCCAGCCAAGACCTCGACCAATTCCTCAACCACCCAGAATGGGTCCAAACCTTCCAACAGCACAGGGGCTTTGAACGGCCTTTCCAACACCGCCCTGCAAGCCGCGCTGAGTGTGCCGGCCGCCGCTCCCGTCCTCGGAAAAAATCCGGGGCTGTGAGAGTTGGTGCCGGGATGGCCGAGGAAGGCAACAGCCAAAGTAAGGCGGATGCCATCGGCAAGAGCATCCTGCTGATCTGCCCCCCCTGTGATCCAAACGGCGTTATTCGAGCGATCCCAGGCGTAAGATAGGCGGGGGCCTATACCCTGCCAACCCACGCCTCCTGCAAAGCAATAAAAGCTTTTGCAGGAGGTGTATTTTTTTGTCAAAATGGACGCCATTTTTACGATCCTTTTCACGATTTTCTTGTAAGCCATCGCATAGTCCAGCACTTCGTTTGGTCGGCGCAGGCTTACGGACAGAAAATCGTGCAAGGAATGTTTGCTCCGCAAACCCCGTCCGCCTGGCAAAGCCAGGCGAGACGAATATAAACGAGGGGGCGCTTCGGCGCCCCCCGTTGCACCCCCCAAGGATTTCATTATCCATTGGAGGCCTTTTTGCGATCGTTATTTCCTCTCCCGAAGGATCACGTGGACCGTGTCGCCTGGCTGCTTGCCGATCTTTGAGCGGATTTCCTTGCGCACGCCCAGGATGTGGCAAGGAGTACCCATGCGAACAAGGCTGCCATCATAAGGCTCCCCGTCAAAGGTGGCGTGAACGGGAACGCGACCCTTGCCGAATTCCTCCTTTACATCGAAGGGTATCTCTACATAGGCCCCATCGATATCCGATACCTTTTGCAAAATGGCGTCAAAGGCGTATTCCTTTTCCATGAATCTTTCCTCTACGTGCTGTCCATGTACGTCAGGCGCCCTGCGGCGTTCTGGCGCGTAGCAGCTCTGCCACCCTTTCCACCGCAGCGGCGATGCCCTGGCCCACGGGCGTTTCCTTGAGCCCCGCGATCTCCACCCGGCACTTGGGCACTGGGATCAAAATTTTGAGGGCAGGAGAATCTCCCACGGCGGTGGCCATCCGGGGCGTAACTTCCCCCAGCAGCCCGTTGGCTACAAGGATGCCGATGGGGCCCAGCACCACGTCCGCATCGCGGCAGTTGACAATGGCCGCGTTTTCCCCGGTGGCGGCCTGAGTCGCCCCGGCCCTGAGCATAGCGGCGGTAGCTGCCGCGTTGGTGCCAATGGCGGTGATATGAAGCTCCGGCATCGCCTGATGCAGCCCTTCCACCAGCGCGCGCCCAATGCCTCCGCCCTGGCCGTCCATTACCACTGCGTTCATACGCCGCTCCTTTTTTCAAGCGCCTGTTTTGCCAGCAGGAAGGCGCCTTGGATGCCGCTTTCTGTGTTCAGCCCCGGGGGTACGATATAGTCCTCCATGCCACTTAAGATGGTGGGATGCTGCACATATCCACCCAGCAGGCGGAGTACTTCCTTGCGGATCATGGGGAACAGGTGCATCTGCTGCATCACACCGCCTCCCAGGATGATCTTCTGCGGGGAGAAGGAGACGATGGCGTTGACGCACATCTGGGCAAGATAGGCGGCTTCCATAGCCCAGGCCGGATGATCAGGCCCAAGCTCCCGGGCGGAGACGCCCCAGCGCTTTTCGATGGCCGGGCCGCTTGCCAGACCTTCCAGACATCCCTCATGGTAAGGGCAGCATCCTATGGGCGCTGGATCATTCGCCAGGGGTTTAAGGAGCATATGCCCAAGCTCCGGATGCAATAGGCCATGGACCAGGTTGCCTTCTACCTTAAGCCCACCACCGATGCCTGTGCCTACCGTTACATATAGGCAGCTTTTGAGACCCTTGGCAGCCCCCAGGGCGCTTTCCGCCAGCGCGGCGCCGTTTACATCTGTATCCAGCCCCACGGGCACGTGCAGGCTGTTTTCAAGCGTTTTTACCAGGGGATAATCCCGCCATTTCAGCTTTGGCGTGGAAGTGATGGAACCGTAGGTGGGGGAGCTGGGGTCAAGATCCAGCGGCCCGAAACATCCGACCCCCAGCGCCTTAATGTCATATTTTTGAAAGTAGGAGACAATGCCCGTCATGGTTTCGCCGGGCTCTGTGGTGGGGATGCTGATCTTATCCATGACCTTCCCCAAGCCGTCGCCCACCGCCAAAACCATTTTGGTCCCGCCTGCCTCCAGCGCACCCAAAAGCATATTGTTTTTCCCCACATTCTTGCAAATTCCTTTGCCATTTTACAGGAAACGACCGGAATTGTAAAGGCATGAAACGCGGCTCTTGTCTGTCCTTCCCAGCATATTTTGACCGCCCGGGGCCCATGTTATGGCTGAACAACGCGAAAAAAGGGGCGGCAAAATGCGCATCTATCGATTCAGGCAAAAACCTTCCCGGCTCCGGCAATGGATCGGAATTTTACTTTCCCTCTTCCTGGTCATAGGGTATTTTACCCCGCAAGCCCAGGCGCTGATGCACTTGCCTGACCACCTGTACGTTACCGAGGGGCACCGCCAGGCATTGACCTTGGGGCTGCCCTTTTCCATCCGTGTGGAGGAGGGCAATGTTTCGGTTCTGTCCTCGACCGATGAAACACTGAATGGCCGGGCGGCCAGCAGCATCCATCTGACGGGGAATCAGACGGGGAACGCGCTGTTATCCCTGGATCTATTGGGAATTTTGCCGGTCAAAAAAGTGGAAGTGTCCGTGGAGCCCGCGCGGATTTTGATCCCCGGCGGTCAAGCCGTGGGCGTCGCCCTGCAGACACAGGGTGTGCTGGTGGTGGGCACCAGCGACCTGGGCGGCGATGGCGGTGCAAGCCCGGCGAGGCTCGCGGGCATCCGCCCAGGTGATATCATCCTGCAGCTGGGCGGGCAGCAGATTTTAAGCGCCGAGCACCTGAGCCAGCTGGTGGCTCAGAGCGAGGGCAAGACCATCAAGGTCCAATTGCTTCGGGATAACCACCCCATGGAGGTTTCTCTGACCCCGAAAAAGGACCAGGCCAGCGGCAATTACCGTCTGGGTATCTGGGCCCGGGACAGCACGGCCGGGGTGGGCACCCTCTCTTTTTATGATCCTTCTACTCAGACCTACGGCGCGCTGGGCCACGCCATCACCGATGCGGACACAGGCCAGCCCTTGTCCGTGCGGGAAGGCCAGGTGCTCCACGCCGACGTAGTGGATGTTCAAAAGGGCAAAAAGGGCGCGCCTGGGGAGCTGAAGGGCTCCTTCCTCCGGGACAAACTGCAACTGGGAAATATTATTAAGAACACTTCCTTTGGCATTTACGGCAAGCTGGACAAATCGCCGGAAAACACCCTATATCCCCAGGGCCTGCCCATCGGACTCATGGGTACCGTGCAAACGGGGCCTGCCACCATCATCTCAAGCATAGATGGCACGGGGGCTAAGGAATTCAAGGTGGAGATCGTCCAGGTCAACCGCCAATCCAGCCCCGCGCCCAAGTCCATGGTCATCAAGGTCACCGATCCGGTATTGCTGGAGAAGACCGGCGGTATCGTCCAAGGCATGAGCGGCAGCCCCATCATCCAGAACGGGCATCTCATCGGGGCCGTGACCCATGTGTACGTCAACGATCCCACCCAGGGCTACGGGCTGTACATTGAATGGATGCTCAAGCAGGCGGAAGGGATATAAGCGGTTTAATAGACATAACAAAAGCGGCAGGGGAGACCCTGCCGCTTTGCGTTTGATGCTCTTGGGTTAGCGCTTGAACAAGGGATAGGCGCTGTTGCTGGGGTAGACCTGCACCACCTGCTCCAGTTCATAAAGGTAATACCTGATATAGTAATATGCCTCTTGAAGCGTTACGATGGAGTCGTTGTTGCCGGCACCCTGCAGCCCGATCGTTGCAGCAGTGGGTATATTCCAGCCTCCCGCGAGGCAAAGCGCCAAAGTGAAATAACCATATTTGTCAAGTGAATTTTCTAAGGAAGTATCACCGTAGGCGCATGCCGCGAGCACCACGTATTTGCTGTCGCGCAGCTCACCGGTCTTGGCTACCATGCCGCCGCCGAACGCGGAAATGAAGGCCTGGTTGAATTGCGCGGCTTCCTCCTGGGTGGTCTCTTCCAGCACGCTCTTGGCGGACTTGGTGTAAATGGCCGCGCCGCTGCCGCAGCTGTCCAGGATCACGATGATCTTGCCGGGTATCTTATCCAGGGCGGCGCGCAGCTCGGAAGGCTTGAGCAGGTCAGAATAACCATCGGAACCTACGCCCACCAATGCTCCGGCAGTGCTGCCGGTTTCGGCATCTCCGTGGCCGGAGTAATAGAACAGCGATACGTCGTTTGCCGTGGCGCCCGCGAAGGCGGAGGAGATATCGGACAGTATCTGGGCTTTTGTCCGGTTGTTGGAGCGGGTCACCTGGTACCTTTGGCCGCTCATGCTCAGGCGGCTGAGCATGTTGCTCATGCTGGCGGAATCGTCTGCCCCGTGCAGGTCCATTTGATACACGTATGCGGACTGACCGATGAGCAGCGCCCTGTATTTGGGCGCGGCAGCACCCCCTGTTTTGACGCTCACGGCGTTGGATTGTGCGCCGTATATCCTTTTGTCGCTAATGGTTTTGTACGCCGCAACTTTGAAGTAATAGGTGGTATTTGCCTGCAGGCCCGTGTTGCTGTAGGCCGTGCCGGTGATGGTGGCAATGGCCGTATAGGTGCCGGTGGAGGTGGCGGACCGGTACACGGTATAGCCGCTGGCCCCGGAGACTGCGACCCATTTCACCTGGGCGGTGGTACCGGAGGCGGTGACGGTGACGGCCGGCTTGGACAGGAGCTTGATAGACTTCACAGCGGAATAGGCGCTGTAGCTGGTTTTGCCGCTGACGGTCTTGTAGGCCCGGATCTTATAGTAGTACGTGGCGCCTGCCATAAGCCCGCTGTCGCTGAAGGAAGTGGTGGTCACAGACTTTATGGCGGCGTACGTCCCGGAGGAGCTGGTGCTGCGGTATACCGTATAGCCCGCGGCACTGGAAACGCTGCCCCAAGTGAGGGCGATGTTGGCGGCCCCGCTTTGGTTGAGCGTTTTGATGGCGGGCGTCGCCAGCACCGCCAATGCCGTGAGATCCGACAAGGTGCCGTATACCTTCCTGCCGCTTACCAACGTGTAGGCGGCCACCTTGTAATAGTATACCCTCCCGGCGCTTTGCCCCGTGATCTCTGCGTACGTGCCGGTAAGGGTCTTGACGGCAGTGTAGGATCCGGACGCGCTGGTGGCGCGGTACACGCTGTAACCGCTGGCGCCGGTGACTTTGTTCCATTGCACATATACTTTGCTGGTCGAGCGGACTTCGGCCTTTACGATCACCGCCTTAGCCAGCACCTGCACGGATTTGGCGGCAGTGAAAGCGCCGTACCTGCGCACGCCGCCGATGGTCTTGTAATTGCGCAGTTTATAGTAGTACATTTGGCCCGCCTTCAGGCCTTTGTTTTCGATGGAGGTGCCGGTGGTGGTCCCCACCTCCTGGTATGGCCCGGCAGACGAGGTGGCGCGCCAGAGGGAGTAGCCCGTAGCGCCTGTGAATCTGGACCAGGTAAACTTGGCGCTGGTGGCTCCGCTTAGCGCCGCGGTCTTGAGGATGGGGGGATCCATCATCAGCACTGCGGCCACGTCGGAGGTGGTCCCGTATACTTTTGTATCGCCTACCAGCTTATAGGCAGCGGCTTTATAAAAGTACAGCGCATCTTTTGTAAGGCCTGTGACTTCCAGGGAGGTGGCTGTGAGGGACTTGACCGTCTTGAATGTCCCGGTGGCGCTGGAGGATACATACAGCGTATACCCGGCAGCGCCTGTGACTGCCGGCCATTTGAGGAAGGCTTTGGTGGCGTTCACTGCGGTGGCGTCGGAAAACGCGAGCTTGCCAAGGATCTGCACTTTAAGGACAGGGGAATAGGCGCTGAAGTACTGGACGGAGTTGACAGTCCTGAATGCTTTGATCTTGTAGTAGTACGCCTGGCCGGGTGTTAGGTTCGTATCAGTCTTGATTACATTCCATACGGCGCCCAGATTTGTGTAGCTTCCGTTCTGGCTGGTGCTGCGGTACAGCACATAGGCGTGTGCGCCCGGGACGGTTAACCAGGAAAGATTTGCGCTGTTTACGCTGTTCTGGTCGCCCTTCGGGGCGGCTGAGGCGTAAAGAAGGATGAGCACGGCGGCCTCGGAGGTATGGGAGATCCGCGAGCCCGAGGCGTCGTTATAGGCTTCTATCGTATAGGAATACAATGCGCCCGGCGTAAGGCCGGTGTCCTGATAGGAGGTTGCGGCACCGCTCAAGACCGCGATGCTCGTGGCCGGGGACGACTCGTCCTCCGTGGTACCATCGTCGTCGATGCGCGCCCGGTAGATAATGTACCCCTGGGCGGACTGAACCGGGCTCCAGGAAAGAGCGATGCTGTCGGCGCCGCTAACTGAAGCGGCGGGGATTTGGGGGATCCCCAGCATCGCCACAGTCATGTTGTTGGAGAGGAGTCCAGAGCTCATCTCCTGGCTATCCACCGTTTTTGTGGCGAAGACAACGTATTCATAAGACTTACCGGACAGGGCGGTTGTATCCTGCGCGGAAGTGTCGGCGGTGCTCAGCAGAACGCCAAAGGCGTCCACGCTGCCTGCGGCCCTGCGCGCCACGCTGTACCCTTGCGCGCCCGGCACGCTGGTCCAGACAAGGGACACTGCGCTCACGTCTGTTTGCATGCAGGTGCTCATCGTGGGTGCAGTCAGGAGGATGACACCCTTGGGGCCCGACTGTGTGCTTGTGACCCGTGAGCCGGAAGCATCCGTATAGGCAGCAACTTTATAGTAGTACACGGAACCCGGCACCAAGCCGGTATCCTGGAAACTTAGGCCGCTCTGATCGGCGATCTGAGAATAAGGCCCGGCCTCGCTCTCGGACCGATATAGCAGATATCCTTGCGCGGCTTGAGCCGCGTTCCAGGAAACGGTGATGGCGGTGCTGCCGTCGATGGCTACCGTAGGCATCTGTGGCATTCCCAGCATCTGCACCGACATTTGGTTGGATATGTTGGGGCTGAATTGATATTCATCATCGACCATCTTGAAGGCCTGGATGGCGTAGCTGTACGATTTTCCCGGCAGGGCAGTGGTGTCTTGCGCGCTGGCGCTTGTTGTATCCAAGAGGTAATCGTATTCCCCGCTGCCTTCCTTGCGGACTACAACATACGCATCAGCCTTGGTCACAGCGGACCAGCTGAGGCCTACTGTGCCTATGCCTGTCTGCACACAGCTGTTCAGGACAGGGGTATTAAGATAAACAGGTACCACATTCGTTACTGCATAGCCCCAATAGGTGGCGCTTTCATCCGTGATCAACCGTACAAAGAATCCGCAGGAGTATATATGGAGTACTGCTCCCGCCAATTGGCTGCCGGTAAATGCGCCGAATTCAATTCCGTTCTGATCCACAAACTCTATAAGGCGTCCGGAGTAATCATAAAACTGAATGTAATCGTAATCATATTCCACATAAGTCGATGCAGAGAATGTCACATACAGTTCTATAGCGTTATCTATGTGCCCGCCTTGGATATTATCTAGGTTGTTTGCGTAGGGATGCTCACTGTGCGGTAATTCATCTTTGGCAATGCCAGAGGGATCAATGGACGGCTTTGACCCGACAGGCCGAGCCTCCAATATACCCTGAGGCATGACGGTGGGAGCCGCCGATTCTTTTTTGGTTTCGGGGGCCGGGGTTTCAAGCACGGCAGGGACCGCTTCCAGTTGGAGGGGAGCCGGAGAAGGGGAAGGCGTAGGTTCTACGATCAGCTCAGGCGTGGGCTCTGCGGTTGGTTCAACCGTGGCCTCAACGGAAGGCTCTGCCTTCATGTCAAACACAAGCGAGAATTTGCCTGTGTAATTTTTTTCATTGCTTTCGACGACCAGATAATAAGTTTTGTCGTTCTCAAGGGGGGCGTCGCAGGCAAAATGCTCCGGCTCCTGCCCTTCTATTTCTTCCAGGTTGGGCTCAAATACGCTGACGGTTTTTGTTTTTGTTTCCATCAAGGCAGCCTTGATGGGCAGCTTGCCGTCGGACAGGAACTCATAATCGCCCTTCTGCTGCACCGTAAGCTGATAATACACCACAGGGAACGCTTCTGTGAGCCCTCCCTGGATCTGCTCGCCGGGCTTGAGCAAGATGGCCGTCTCAAAGGAAGCGCCTTCCGGCACGGGGGTGATTTCAGGCGTAGGCTCTGCGGCAGGCGGAGTGGTCGGTTCCAATGTAGGTTCCGAAGTGGGCGCCATGGTGGGCTCTAAAGT
>JAEWAH010000155.1 GCA_023391725.1 Bacillota bacterium
TGCAAAACGATCACTATGAGATCGATTTTGAAGGATTCGAGCAAGCCATCCTCCGCAATCAGGTGAAGCTGTTCCTGCTGTGCAGCCCCCATAACCCGGTGGGCCGCGTATGGACAAAGGAGGAACTGCGCCGCCTGGGAGAGATCTGCCTCAAGCATCACGTAATCGTAGTTGCCGATGAGATCCATCAGGATTTTGTGTATCCCGGCCATACCCACCATGTCTTTTCCAGCCTTGCGCCGGAGTTTGCGCAAATTTCCGTTACGCTAACGGCCCCTACCAAGACCTTCAACCTGGCGGGGCTTCAAATCTCCAACATTTTTATTTCCAACCACGAACTGCGCAACCGCTTCAAAGCCGAACTCACAGCCAGCGGATACAGCCAGCCCAACGTGATGGGCATTACCGCCTGCAAGGCGGCCTATGAACAGGGCGGGCCGTGGCTTGAGGAGTTGAAGCAATACCTTCACGGCAATCTGCAGTCTATAAAATCTTTCCTTCAGGACAATCTTCCCAAGGTGCGTTTGATCCAGCCGGAAGGCACGTACCTGTGCTGGCTGGACATGCGAGATCTGAACCTTCCCCACACGGACGTCTCTCACCTGGTGGTTGAAAAAGCAAAGCTATGGCTGGACGAAGGCACCATGTTCGGAACGGGCGGCGAAGGATTTCAGCGGATCAACATCGCCTGCCCCAGGAGCGTGCTTGAGCGGGCGTTGACGCAGCTTAGGGATGCCCTGGTCTGAGGTACAACGGTCATACCGGCTCGGGCTCTTCCGCTTTGGGCTTGGCTCGCCCGGCCTCTAGCATCGTGCGGCTCATTGACATCAGGAAGCCGATGACCACGATGGCTGCCCCGGTCCCAATCAACAGCGTTTCAATGGGCATAACGTCTGCCATCGGGCCGAACACCATCATGCTTACGGGCATTCCCACGCTTCCCACCATACCCATGACGCTGAAGATACGCCCCAGATAATCCCCCTCCACCCGTTCCTGTATAAGGACCGTGGCCGGGGTATTGAAGAACGGCATGAATAGCCCGCATACCAGCATGAAGCCCAAATACACAGTGAAATCGGGCACCAGCCCCAGCGCCACCGTGCATACTCCCAGGAGTATCGATGCTGCCGTGATGGTGTGTATGCGGTTTTTAAAGCCTCCCCAGGCAGCAATGATCCCGCCGCCTGCCATCATCCCGGCGGAAAAAGCAACCTCAATGGCGGTTAGGCGCCAATAGTCCGGGCCGAAGCTGCGGGTCACCTGCAAAGGCGTCATGAATGCCACTGGAGCAGCCATCATGTTAAACGCCAAGTTGAACAGGAAAAACAGCTTCACGAAGCGATGCCCGGCAATATATTTGAAGCCATCCTTCATATCGGCATAGTAGCCCCCGGTCGGCTTAGCCTGCGCTTTTTCGTGGGTGGGGATGGGGATGAACAGCAGCAGGATGGAGATGGCCGCCGCGGCGGTGAGCACATCAATCAAAAGGATGACCGGCAGGCTGGCTACCGTCAGCAGCGCGCCGCTGACCATGGGCGATACCAGCAAAACAGCCGCCTGTACGCTGCCATTGATGCCCGAAACCCGGGTGAGCTTATCCTTTGGCACGATCTGCGGAAGGACCGCACTAATGGCCGGGCTGTGGACAGCCGAACCCAACGCACGCGCGGCCATGAATGCAAAGATCAGCCACAGATCATTGTAACCCAGCATCACCAGCACAGCCAGGACCAGAGCAGCCAGTGCGATGGCCCCGTCGGCCAGGATGATCAGGCGCTTGCGGGGATATCGGTCCGCCCAGACGCCGGCAAAGGGCGCCAAGAAAAACATGGGCAAAAAGCCGCATAAGATGGCAACGGTCATCATGGCCCCGGACTGGGTGCGCATGGTCACGCTCCACATCAGGGCGTACTGCACCAGCGATGAGCCAAAGAGTGAAATCAACTGCCCCGAAAGAAACAAGGTCGCCGTCTTTTTCCAGTTCTGCATAGGTCATCTCCTGTTGTTAAATGATACGTAACAGACGCGGCGTGGTCTATATGAAAGTCACTCTACGGTAAAATCCCGCGTTTTACTGCCATTTTCCAAGCGGTATACATCATCATGGTATCCGATTTATCGCCCATATGCAATATAAGATTGTGATCAATATATAAAAGAGCCGCGAAGCCGCGGCTCTTTTTATGCTCATGCGAAGCAACGGCTGCCCCATTTGCACACATTGACAGAGAAAATATCCTGGTCTTCTGGCTGCAGACATTCCCCAAATTTTCAAAAACCGGTTGACAAACAGCTTTCAAGTGCATATACTTCCAATAATCCTATATTACCCATTAAACATATAGGAATTAAATGTTTTCCGAAAGGAGGATGGCCGATGGGCGCAGTATTAAGCCACCGATGTTGCCGGACAGCAAAATGAATAAGACAGCGTCACGCGGCGAAAGCCGCCTGATTCAGCAAAATAACAGGCAGGAGAAGACCATGTCAAAAAAGCAGCTTGTGTTGGATGCCTTTGATGTAAAGCCCGTAAAGCGGGTACCGGTGGGCTTCTGGTTTCATTTTGCGCAGGAGCACGACTTGTACAGGGGGCTTGAGGATCCCACGGTCATCCAAAAAAATATAGACGGCCATAAAAAATTCTACAAGGACTTTCAGCCGGATTTCGTAAAGCTTATGAGCGACGGATATTTCGGCTATCCCAACGCAGCCATCGCCAACGCCAAAACCGCCGCCGACCTGTATATCGCCGCGCCCATCGGGGCGGACCACCCCTGGATCCAGGAGCAGGCGGAACTGGCGGCGAAGCTTACCAATTCCTTCGGGGATGAAGTCGCCACCTTCTACAACGTATTTTCCCCCGCCACGTTCCTGCGCTTTTTGCTGGGCGGCGTCATCAATACCGGCGAACGAGAGCTCGCGGACTTTATCCTGGAAGACGAGCACGCGGTGAAGCACGCCCTGAATGTGATCGCACAGGATCTGGCGGCGCTTTCCCAAGCCGTGATCACTGAAGGCCGGGCCACGGGCATCTACCTGAGCGTGAAAAACGTGCAGGATGAGCGCATCACAAAGGAAACGTACCGCCGTGTCGTTTCCCCCAGCGAGCGGCTTGTGCTGAATGCCGCCCATGCGGCAAGCGCCTACAACATCCTGCACATCTGCGGGTATGAAGGCAGCCGCAACGATCTGTCGGTATATGTGGATTACGATGTAAAGGCTATCAACTGGGCCGTGACCGTGGAGGGCGTAAGCCTGTCCCAAGGCAAGCGCCTGTTCGGTGGCCGGGCAGTGATCGGCGGCTTTGGCAACACCCGGGAATCGCTTTTGTATAAAGGCAGCCGGGAGGATATTGAAGCCTATACTCAGCAGTTGCTGGAGGATGCCGGGAAGATTGGTGTGATCCTGGGCGCGGACTGCACCGTCCCAGGCGATATCGACCTAAGCCGCCTTCAGTGGGTACGTGAAAAGGCCGCCGCGCTGTGAGCTGCTTAAAGATTGTTTTTTCGAATATGAAAGGGAGGATTCCATTATGAAAACCACGAAAAGATTTGCCGCGCTGTTTGCGGTGCTTGTTTTGTCCCTCACCCTGATTGGCGCCCAGGCGGATACGGTGAAGACCGTATACGTTGCCCATACCCAGACGTATGTGCCCTATGATTTTGTAAACGACAAGGGTGAATCCGACGGGTTTGAAGTGCAGGTCCTAACGGCCGTGGATGAGCTTTTGCCCCAGTATCAGTTCCAGTTTGTGCCCACTACGGACGATGATCTGCTCATCGGCATCGAATCCGGCAAGTACGACCTAGGCACCAAGGGCGCGTGGTATACCCAGGAGCGGGCCAAGAAGTATGTGTTCCCCAAGAACCCCATCGCCGCCAGCATCATCGGCCTGGCCTTCAGGACGGAAAACGCCGAGCAGATCAAAGATATGGACAGCTTTGCGGCCTTCAGCGGAAAGCTGGTGCCCATCGCCCCGCAAAACGCCCAGTACGCCATTGTGCAGGAGTACAACGATGCCCATCCCGATAAGCCGGTAACGCTGGTTGCCTCGGAGTCCTTTGACGTTGCCGACGCTTACACCTGGGTGCTGGAAGGCCGGTACGACGCCTTCTTCGACATCAAGCTCTCCTTCCAGAACAACGTGCTGAACGAGAGCGCGCCCTACCACGACCTGGCCGATAAGCTGTCCTACGTCCCCTACAAGGCGATCCCCACCTGGCCGCTGTTCAATTTGAATGACCAAGAGCTGGCCGACGCCTATGACGGGGCCATCAAGCAGCTCATTGAAAACGGCAAGATTCAGGAGCTGTCCCAACAGTATTTCGGTGAAGACATCTTTCAATATATCCAGAAGTAAACGCCTCTTCTCTGGACTTAAACTTGGTCTCATATGAACAGGAAAGGGAGTAGAAATTATGAAAGCTTCAAAAAAGATTGTTGCAGCGCTGCTGATGGTCCTTGTGCTATCCCTTGCGGTCACCGGGGCCTGGGCCGAGGGCGCGAAAACGGTGTACGTGGCTCATACCCAGACGTATATACCCTATGATTTCGTGAACGATAAGGGCGAGTCCGACGGCTTTGAGGTGCAGGTACTAAAAGCCGTGGATGAGCTTTTGCCGGAGTACACGTTCGAGTTTGTGCCCACTACCGATGATGACCTGCTCATCGGCGTGGAATCGGGTAAGTATACCCTGGGCATAAAGGGCGTATGGTTCACGCAAGAGCGGGCGCAAAAGTATATTTTCCCCAAGAACAACATTGCCGCCAGCATCATCGGCCTGGCCATCCGGGCCGATACTGCGGATCAGATCAAGGACATCGACAGCTTTGCGGCCTTCAGCGGAAAGCTGGTGCCCATCGCCCCGCAAAGCGCCCAATACGCCGTGGTGCAGGATTACAACGCTGCCCATCCCGACAAGCCCATTATTTTGGTGCCCTCGGAGACATTCACCATCACCGACGCTTACTCCTGGGTGCTGGAAGGGCGGTATGACGGTTTCTTCGACATCAAGCTCTCCTTCCAGAGCAATGTGGTGGATGAGAAGGGGCCATACCATGACCTGGCGGATAAGCTGGCTTACGTGCCCTACAAGGCGATTCCCACCTGGCCCCTGTTCAACAAGAACGAGCAGGCCCTGGCCGATGCCTATGACGGAGCCATCCAACAGATGACCGAAAGCGGCAAGATTCAAGAGCTGTCACAGCAGTATTTCGGGGAAGACATTTTCCAGTATATCCAGAAGTAAGAACCCTTGTCCCTCCCCCCGGCGCGTGTCAGGCAGACGCGCGCCGGGGCGTCCTATTTTCCAAATGCTTTGGTTACGATGGTTCTGGGATTTCGCGCCTGCGGGCGCGACCAGGGCTTTCCGATCGCCCTGGACCTTCGGAGGCATGTCTCTATATGGATTGAACCGTAGAACTGGATTGAACTGTAGAACTGACTGGGAGAAGATCACATGCGGCCTTTTGAACCGGGATTTATCTTGGAAGTGCTGCCAAAGCTGCTTCCGTATCTATCGGTCACATTTTTAATGATAGCGGGCACAGTCGTCTTGGGTTCGCTGCTGGGCTTTTTGCTGGCCCGGGCGAAGCTGAGCCATCACGGGCTCCCCCGCCTCATCGCCAATGGCTACACCGGCGCCATGCGCTGCACGCCCTCGGTAGTGCTTTTGTTTATCGTGTATTACGGGCTGCCGGAACTTGTCATGGCGCTGTTTCAGGTCAACATCAACTTTATCTACAAGGGCCTTTTTGTGCTGATCACTTTCACGTTTCTGTTCGCGGCAACCATGTCGGAAGTGATGCGCGCCGCGTACCTGGCGGTAGACCGGGGACAAAGGGAGGCGGCGCTCTCCATCGGCCTTTCCGAAACCCAGACCTTCTTTCGCATCACGCTGCCCCAGGCGGTGGTGATCGCGCTGCCCAACTTCGGCAATTCCCTGATCACGCTAATGAAGGAAGGCTCTTTGGCCTACACCATCGGCCTTATCGACGTGATGGGCCAGGGCACGCTCATCATCTCCCGCAATTACGGTGCCCGGGCGCTGGAGACGTATATCGCCCTGGCCGTCATCTACTGGACGCTGACCATTATCTTCGAGCGCAGCTTTGCGGCCATGGAGCGCCGCCTGTCCCGTGGCCGGAAAAGCGTGGCGGCGTAGGAGGCAATATGGATCTGAACCTCCCCTATATGGTGAATACGTTTTTCCTGGCATTAAAGGGCATCCCCACCACCCTTTTGATCACCCTGGTGTCCCTTCTTGTCGGCCTGCCTATCGGATTTTTTATGGCCCTTTCGAAAATATACAACGTGCGGGTTCTCCGGCAGATCGTGTCGGTCTATGTGTCCTTCATCCGGGGAACGCCGGTGGTGCTTCAAATTTTGATCGTGTACAGCCTGCTGCCCAGCTTACTCAACGTCCTCATCAAGCAGCTGGGCCTTGCCTTCAACATCTTTGATGTGAACCCTATCCTGTATGCCTTCATCGTGTTTACCTTAAGCGCCACGGCTGAATTATCGGAATTATGCCGCTCGGCCATCCTCACGGTGGACCGGGGGCAAATGGAAGCGGCCCTGGCCACAGGCCTCACCCGGGCCCAGGCGTACAGGCGCATCATCA
>JAEWAH010000172.1 GCA_023391725.1 Bacillota bacterium
GCCTTGTGGTCCGCATCCCGCCCGCACCACTCCCCACAACGATGAGCCAGGGGGATTTTGCACCCGTCGCTTCCTGCAGCTGCGCGGCCATTTGCGCCATTTCTTCAAAGGTGGAAAGGGGTTTTACCCTGTTGGCCGGGATGCCCATCACCAGCTCCGTCACGTCGATGGCGCCCACAGCCGCAAGCACCAGGGGCAAGCTTGACTCTTGCTGCGCAAGCTTTTCAGGCAACTGCCCCGCGCGTACAAGCTCCTCCCGGATGGCCACGGCCATCTGACTGTAGGTAACGTCCTCCCCGGATAAAAAGCGGTAGGCGACAGAGAAATCTTCATTGTTCGCCTTGTTTTGGAAGACCATCACACGGTTTTCGGGCTTGGCGTCCAGGGAATAGTAGGTGCTCTCCAGCAAAAGGAATTTGGGAGCGCAGTACCCGAAACTCCCGGCTGCCCTGGGCGCGTCGGCCACGATGCTGGCTAAACTCGCGCCGCTTTCGATCACGCCCGTGACCGCGCCGTTCCCCTGATGGATACCGAAAACGGGCAGATATACCTTGCTTCCTTCCGAAGCGCTGTCTGTTTCAAGGCGCGCGTAATCCCGGCCGTACACCCTGGCCTCATAGGCCGGGTATCTATCGTCCCGAGGTGAAGAAAAGTCGATCAGCGCACCCATCCCGTCGGGCACCAACGCGAATCCTTTTTGCCTGCTCCCAGGGGAGCCGAAATAGGGGAGGACGGTGATATCGGTGATGCGTGCCCCGCCGCTCACCGCCATTTCTCCGGCGGGCACGGTAACGGTCAGGCCAGTTTCAGTCAGTTGATAGCGAAGCTTTACCTGGGCGTGGATCTGCTCCGCCGCCTGGGCCGCGTATCCCGCCGCCGCCTCGTCCGCCTGTTTTCTCTCGATGGTGTACCCGGCGCCCGTCAGCGCCTTTTCCGCCTTTTGCATCTCCAGCTTGGAGGCATTATTCTTGAGTACATACAGATCCATTTGCGCAAGGCTGGGGAAGCGCTCCAGCAGCGTTTGCTTCTGCTGGGGGCTCGTAACGGTGGCCAGGGATACCTTCGAATAAAGCAGCTTCACGAAGGTGAGCCCGGAGGTGCCGTTAAGCATGGGCAGGATCTCCTGCTCGAAGGTTTCTGTCTTTACCGCTGCGGGGACAGCGTACACCGCTTCCGTCTTGCCAAAGGCATAGGTGATCTCCATCCCACTGTCCGTGGCCTGCGCCCCGTATTGGCTGTACGCCACGGCCTGGGTGCAGCTGTCCCAGTTGAATTGAACGCCCTGGCTGTTAAACAGGGTGATGAGCAGCTGCGCACCCTGGGGCCCAGCCTTCCATCCCTCGGGATTGGAGCGGTAAATGGTACCGGTGCTTAAGTCCTCCACTGCCGTCTCCGCGGTGGCCTCGTTGTAATAAAGGCGCAGGGAACCGTTTTCCGCCATCGGGCTGAAACCCTCCAGCCCCGCCCCGCCGCTTACCGTCTTGGCCTTGCCTGTGGGGTATCCGGCCAGCATTTCCGGCGTAAAAGGCGCAAAGGCGGCCTCCCGCTGCCCGCAGGCGGACAGCAGTAAAAGCATCAAACCCAATAGCGCAAATAATCGAACTCTTTTCATCGGCTACATCCTCAGCTTGATTTCGCTTATGATGCTGGAAACGTAGGATATCAGCTGATCCGCGATGCTGGCCAGCAGGATCATGATAAACAGCGCAAGAGCCATGAACACAAGGGTCAAAAGAAGGATGGCCACCGTCTTCCCAGCGGTATATTGATGCATCACCGTAAGCCCGGAAAACAGCAGGAAAAGCGCCCACAGCGTTCCCGCACCCTCAAGGGTGGAAATGAGGAAGCTCTCTTTGAGTGTCAGCACATGGCTGAGCAGCGTGCCTAAAAGCGAGGCCAGGATGTAAGGGATCAGCGCATAGCAGCAGACCCTGAAGATCTCCTTCATGCTGCCTTCCCCGTCCAATATGGTGGATACTGCCCAGTTGCCAATGACGAACAAGAAGAAAGGAAGCCCCATCCCCGCCAGCTCCCGAAGGAGGTTGAAGGTGCGGGGGTTAAAGGTGCTGAAGGCGAGGCCGGAATAGATGCGCAGCGTAAGGTGCGCAGCGGCGGCCAGCACAAGGAATGCCCAGGCCAGGCCCGTGCTGCCCTTGCCCTCGTATTTCAGCTCCCCAAACCCGTAAAAGGGGCGCACCGTGGCGCGGAAAGCGTCCCGCAAAGCTTCTCTTACTGTCCCTTTCATGGTGCAGTCCTCCTTTTCTTCAGAAGGACTTTGGCGGTCTTTTGGATGGCGAAGACACCGATCAAAATCAGAACCGCCGGCCCGAACCAGACTTTCATGACGGTCTTGCGGTATTCCTCAAAAGCCTTGTCGTACCATTCCTTCAAATTGGCCGTGCTGAAATAGCCCATGGCTTTTTGATAGTCCCCGCTGCGATAGGCGGCTTTGCCCATACCGGCATAGGCCATATCCATGTTGGAGTTCATAGCCATCACCTGCTCCCAGGCAGTCTGGGAGTCGGCGTAATCCCCGGCGTTGTATGCGGCGATGGCCTCATTGATCTTCTGCCCGTAGGCCGTGCGGCGGAACACCGTCACCATATTGGAACCCCGGTCCGCCACCACTAGCAGGTCTCCCTGGGCAGCCAGCGCCGCGGGGGTGTGGAAGCCGCCCTGGCCCTGCCCCGGGCCGGAGAAGGCGTAGAGCATATAGCCGTCCTGGTCGTAGGCAAAAACGCGCTTGCGGTTGTTGTCCAATAAGTAATACGTGCCGTTTTCTCCGGCGGCCACGTCCAGTATCTGCGATACCCCGTGGAAGAAGGGCTCCTTGAGGCTCAAATCCTCCACGTCACCCACCTGGGGGAAATAGCCTTTCCTGCGCAATATATCCTGGCCCAGCATGTTGAGCCTGCGCACGACGGCGCCTTCCTCGCTGCCTTGCCCGGCGTTCACCTCGGCGATCACCAGGCTCTCGTCCACCGCGGCGGTGGTGGCGTACAAAAAGCCTTCCGCGTCCAGCTCGACGCTGTTGTATTCCACGGGCACAAAATCCTCCATGCGGCTGCGCTGCTCCCTTGTGGCGATGCGCTTCCACAAAAGCCGGATGGGGTCGGGGTTCACCCTGGCGGCCGCCAGAAAGCCCTCAAAATCCCCGTTGGGGTTGATAAGCAGGATGCCGTCGTTCACCGACGCGGCCACCACATAGATCCGCCCGCTCTCATCCACGCAAAGGCGCAGAGGCCGGTAGTTGAAATCCTTGGCGATAAGCTCACTCTGGGGCACCCCGAACTCTTTTAACAGGTTTCCCACGCTGTCCATATGGACCACTCTGGCGTTCATGGTATCGGCCACGTACAGCGTCCCATCCGCGGCGGCAAACATGCCCCGGGGCTGGCTGAAAGGGGAGAGGTCTCCGTCTTTTAAAACGCCCTTAAT
This sequence comes from Bacillota bacterium, assembly GCA_023391725.1. GTDB lineage: Bacteria > Bacillota > Clostridia > Christensenellales > Aristaeellaceae > JAEWAH01. The sequence continues at coordinate 3,439 of JAEWAH010000172.1, forward strand.
CTCCGAAACGAACCGAAAAGAGCCGCTTAAGACCACGATGCGGTTGTTCTCGGCGTCAGCCAGGTACATGTTCCCATCAGGGCCAAAGCAGATATCACTCAGGCCATTAAAGGGGCCGCAGCCCAAGCCCTGCCCGTCCAGCCAGGATGTGATCTCGTACGGGTCCGGCCCCGGCGCGGAATCGCCGTATTCGTTATAGGTGTAGCTTTGCTGGCCCAGGGCCTGGGCAAAACCGGGCACGGACGGCAAAAGAAGGGAAAGCCCGAAAAGCCCGGCCGCCGCGCGCCTTAAGATGGACATGCGCTTTCCCCCTTTCATTCCTTGATGCCCGAGGTGGCCATGGTCTCGATGATGCTGTTCTGCGCGAAGAAGAAGATCAAAATGGGCACGGTGATCAGCACCAGCCCCACTGCGGAACCGGCGCCCGCCCGGGCCGTGCCCCCACCGTTGGCCAGCAGCACGCTGTTCATGGCGTAGGGGAGGGTCTTTAATGCCTCGCTACGGATGAAGAAGGCGCCGGTGGCGTTCCACAGCTCCTTGATGCAAAGGATCATCAGCGTCATCCAGGCGGGCTTCACAATGGGCATCACAATAGTGAAAAACATACGCCCTTCGGTCATGCCGTCGATCCTGGCGGCTTCCAGCAAGGTATCCGGGATGATGCTCATGAACTGCTTCATCAAGAACAGCCCCAACGGCAATCCCACCGCGGGCAGGATCAGCGACCAGTAGGAGTCCATCAGGTGCAGGCTGTTCATGATGAGCATGTTGGGCACCCACAAAACCACCGGGGAAAACATGAGGGTGGCGGTGACCAGGGCAAAGAACTGTTTGCGCCCGGGGAAATCATGCTTCTCCAGCACATAGGCCGCCATGGAGGCAAACAGGATGTGGAAAAGCGTCCCCGCGGCGGTGAGGAAGACCGTATTAAACAGGTAACGGCTGAAAGGCACCCAGCTGTTTTGCATGAGGGCCATCAGGTTCGTGAAGTTCTGCAGCGTTGGGTTCTGCACAAAGAACCTGGGGGGATAGAGAAAGTATTCATCCAGGGGCTTGAAGGCGCTGACGATGACGTAGATCAGGGGTAATCCTACAAAAGCGCCCATGATCGCAAGCAGTAGCGTGCCTAAAATATTGCCCCAGGGGGAGCGGTCGAGGCTCACGTGCAAAAGCCTGCGCAAAAGGTGTCGGGGCACACGGCTTTGTGGGAGGGTGGGTTTGCCTTTCTTAACCAGCATCACTGTCCCACCTTTCTCAAAAGATGGCCCACCAGCTTGTTGGCCCCCAGCATGCACAAGAACAGCAGCGTGGAGATGGCTGAGGCGTAGCCCAGCTGGAAGCGCAGGTATCCGTAATCGTACAGGTGGTTGACAACGGTATGCACCGCGTAATCCGTGGAGGGAAAGCCCATCAGGGCAATGGTCACATCATGGATGGCAAAGGAGGCGGTGATGGACATCACCGCGCCGAACATCAGCTGCGGCCGCATCATGGGCAGGGTGATGTACCAGAGTTCCTGCCAGCGGTTGCGGATCCCGTCCACCGCCCCGGCCTCGTAATACTGCTTTTCCATGCTGCGAAGGCCGGCCACAAAGGAAAGGAAGCCCGCGCCCATGCTGGTCCACAATACACAGATGATGACAACGAACATCATGTACTGGGTATCCGAAAGCCACAGGATGGCTTCCCTGATAAACCCCGAGCGCAGGAGCATGCCGTTGATGTAGCCGTATTCGTCGTTGGAAAAAAGCATCGTCCAGACGGTGTATACAGAGGAAGTCATGGTAGGCGCGTAAAAGAGCAGCACAAACAGCGAGCGCATGCCCCTGGACAATTGGTTCAGCTGCCAGGCCAGCAAAAAGGACAGGACGTAGCCTATGGGCCCCGTGATCACGGCCAGCACCAGGGTGTTGCGAAGGGCGATCAAAAACACGCTGTCGCTTGTGAACAGGCGGGTGTAGTTTTCAAAGCCCACAAATCGGGCCGGGTCGAAAAAGTTGTTGTAGGTGAAGCTGTTGAACATGGAGATGATCACCGGGATCACCGTAAAGGTCAGGAAAACCGCCGCATAGGGAAGCAGGAACAGGTAGGAGATCCTGGATCTCCCGATGCGCCTTATTAGATTCGGCTTTTTATATGTAGTCATTTCGCCGCCCCCCCGTCCGGGGCAAGGGCAAGCCCCAATTCTTCCCGCTTGGCGTCGATCTCGTCGTTAATCACCCGCACATAGTCCAAGAGTGCTTCCCTTGGGTCTTCCCCGCTTAATACCACAGCACGGAAGGCGTTCTCAACGTGCCAGGTGGTGTAATAGCCGCCGGGGACCTCGGGTACCGCCTTGGCATAAACCATCTGCTCTTCCAATGCATTTAGGTCACGTGGCGTCCAGTTCAGCTCACGAAAGGCCTCAAGATTAGCTGCGGGGTAGCGGGCCGCGGAACCCAAAATGCCTTCCAGCTGCCTGGAATAACCCGCCTGGGTCTGGGCCTGGGCCAGCCACTTGAGGAACGTCCAGGCAGACTCGGGATCCTTACAACCTTTTAAGATCATATTCCCCGTCACAACGATCCTGGCGGAACGGTTAAGATTACCCGAGCTATTGACCGTGCCGGGAATGGGGAGCATTCGCCATAGCCCCGATATCTCCGGCGCGGAGACCATAAGGGTGTTGTACAGGCCGTAGTCGCACAGTACGATGGGCGCTTCCCCGGAGCGAAAGCGCGTGGCCGTGTTGAAATTGTAAGGCATGCCGTAGGCTGTGTAGAGCTTTGTCAGCTGCTTGAAGGAGGCGATGGCGATCTCGCTGTCCAGGGCGGAGGCTGTGCCGTCCGCGGTGTAAACTTCTCCGCCGTTTTGGTACAGGAATATCGAAAGCGCCGTCAGCGAACCGTAGACCTCCGTGCCCACCCGGGCATCCACCAGGAACTGCATGTTGCTGCGGGAAAGAACGGGAATGAGCTGGATCAGATCGTCCCAGGTGTTGGGCGGCTTAATACCCAGGCTTTCCATAATGTCATCCCGCACGAACATCACGGGGAAGCTCATCGTTTCCGGCAGCGCGTATACGCCCCCGTCAAAGCGGAAGGGCGTCACTGCTTCCGGAAGGAACTGCGCGGCAACCTCCTCAAAATCCGGGAAGGTATTTAGGTCAAACGCCGCGTGGCGGGAGGCGTAGTTTACCGGGTCGCCCATGGCGCCGCCCAGCAGCACGTCCGGCCCGCTGCCCACGGATACGGAAGGAACTACGTAATCGCCCTGCACCAATTGCAGGTTCACATGGATCCCGGTGCTGGGCGTAAACTCCGTGCGGATCATATCGTTCAATAGCTGTGCCCGGTCCCGGGAGCCGCCTACCCATACGGTAATGGTGTTGCCGCCTTCGCTGCCGCTGTCGAACCTGGCGTAATCGGTTGAAAAGGAATCAAAGAACAGCTGGGCCTGGTAGGCGATGCTGCGGAAGAACCCGGCTTCGGCCTGGGGCATGGGGGAGCCCGGCGCGGCCAGCTCCATATAGTCGATGTCCAGGGCTCTGTTGGACGCATTTTGAATCCATTCCCCCAAGGAGGATAGGTTCGTCTTGAAGGATTCAAACTGCCCGGGGATCTCAAAGGGAGAGTCCGCAAACAGATCCAGCTGGCGGATCAGCCGCTCCACCGGGACCATGTCGCTGCCCTTTGTCACGCTTTTTTCAACCAGGCTGGCGATGATCTCCCGGAGCGTTCCTGCCACTTCGCCCATCTTTGCAAGCTCTCCGGGCAGCTTGGTTTCCAGGCCGTAATCCCGAAGGGGATCGGGGTCGGCGCCGGTAAGCATCAGGATGCGGGTGTAGACGCCGTTGAGGGAATTAAGTGCTTCCCGGGCGCGGTTCAGCGCGTCAGCCTGGTCCCCTAGAGTGGCCTCCAAGGTGATCAGGTGGCTGCCTTTGGAAAGGTAGATCAAGTAGGGCGTATCGCCGCCCAAAGCCTTAACCTGCCAGCCGCCCGCATAGTAGAAGGGGATGGCTTTCCCCTGTGCAAAAGGGATCTGCCCATCCACATATAGCGTGCGCAGGGCAAAAAAAGCATGGGAGTAGTTCTGCCGGAACCGAAGCCGGAGCTCATAAAGCCCACTTTGCGGCGCTTCCACCTTCCAGGTGATGGCGCTGCGCGGCTTGGAAAAGGCCGTGCCGCCGATCATGTTCAGGCTGATGAGCGCGCCGCGGTTGGGCTCGGTGAGCGCGGACGCCCGGTCGGACTGGGGCGTGATGGACGCGTCGGTAGTGAAGGCCGCGGCCTCCCCCTGCACGCGCAGGGTAGACGATGCATCCTCTCCCGCAGGCCGCTGGTATTCTGGGATGGAGGGCGGCGGCACCAGGGACAGCGCATGGAGGAGCAAGGATTCCCTTGTCACTTTCAGCGCGATTTCGTGGCTCCCGGCGGGGAGCGCCAGCAAAAGCGGCTCCGATACATACCCGCTGGCATCCTGCACATACACCGTCTGTTTTTGAACGGATTCGGAAAGAGCGGGGCGCAGATCGTTCCCGTTTTCGTCCTGCTGGAATCCGTTCATGGCGCCTTGCGTGCTTTCCCAAAGCCTTAAAAACGACAAGGACCCCGCCTGGCGATAGGGGACCTGACCGTCCACCATCAGCTGGGCCTCCACCGGCGCGGCAGCGCCAGGGGCGGCCGTATAGGTGATTTGAACGGCATAAAGCCCCGGCTCCTTAATATCCGCGTGAAAGGACTTCGCCTGATTTTCGCTGAGCGCCATGTCTTCGCCCGATAAAAGGGTATACGAATTAACGGCCGCAGTAAGGCCGGCATTTTGGCTTAAATAAGCCTCATACCCGATTTCTTCCGCCCGCGCCCAGCCTGATGCCAAAAGGCATAGGGCCGCCAGCGCCAGCAAAAGGTTCCTTCCCGCAGCGATCTTGCGCATGTACACCCTTCTTTACAAATAGATTGCTGCGGGGCAAACGGCGCAATTTCCTGCGTTTGCCCCGCAGCATCAAGGCAGTGGACAATTAAAGGGGGGGAGACGCCGCGCCTTCCGCATATCCCCGGCGCGGCGGCCCCATTAACATTAATTCATAGATTACTTCTTGTAGATCTCGTCGATCTTGGCCTGGATGGCCGGCTTCTTTTCCGCGATGATGGCGGCGGGGGTGGAGGTACCGGCATAGATCTCGTACATGATCCCAGTGATATCTTCGGCTGCGATACCGGCCTTGTAGATGGCGGTAGCCTTGGTCAGGCCGCCGTAGTAGATATCGGCCATGTTGGTCACGGATTCTTCATCCCTGGCGTACCTGGTGAACTTGGTGATGGCCTTGTCTTCCTGAGAAAGCTCGGGATACAGGTCGTCGAACAGGTCATTGTACACCAGCAGGGCGGCCTTGGCGCGTTCGTCATCCACGTTGGAGGGGACGAAGTACACGGCCTGGCTGGAGATGTCGTCGATGGTCGCGGTGCCCTGGGGGCCTTTGGGGAAGGGAACAAGGCCGAAGTCATCCGCCATTTCCCAGGCGTTGAAGCACTCGATGATCCACTGTTCCGCGCGGAGCATGCCAATCTGCCCGCCGGTGAACATCTTGACCGCGGTGTCCCATTCCGCGCCCAGCTGGGTCACGAAGACGGATTTGTCTACATTGACCATCTGGGAGGCCAGGTTCAAAGCTTCCAAAGAATTGGCGGAGTCCATGGCAAATTGGGGAACTTCGCCGCTGTAATCCACAACGCTGCCGTTGTTGGCATAGATCATGGACACGGCCAGCCAGGGCGCATCGAAGGTGGACAGGCCCCACTGGGTGTTCACGCCGTTGGCGTCGAACTTGGTCATGGCCTTTGCGTACTTCTGCAGCGCCTCAAAGTTCCACTCGCCGCGCTCGTACAGAGCCTGGGGGCTTTCCAGACCGGCTTCTTCCACCAGACGCTTGTTGAAGGCGATCATGCTGTTGACTTCGGCCTTTTCCTTGTTCAGGCCGTACAGCTTGCCGCCCAAGGTGCCTTCCTCGATGGAGGCGGGGTTGAAGGTGGAAAGGTCAAGGCCCAGATCCTGGACCAGGCCCGTGATGTCCTTCACCGCGCCGGCCTTGACCCAGCCGGAGAACTGCCAGGGGAAGGAGAACATCAGATCGCCGTAGGGTTCACCGGCCATGATGGTGGTCACCATGTTATCGTAGTACTCTTCCGGGCCCTTGCGGTATTCGAACTTGACGTTGTACTTCTTTTCCACTTCCGCAACCCTGGCGATGAAGCGGTCCGTCTCGTCATTCTGACCGGGGGTCAGGTCCTTGCCCCACCAGTTGCACAGGGATATGGTCATTCCACCAAAGTCGTAGGTCTTTTCTTCCGCCATGGCCGGCACGCTGACAAGGCTCAACACCATCGCCAGGCAAACAAGCCATCCCGCAAGACGCTTCATTCCCGTGTTCCTCATTCCGGAGACCCTCCTTATTATAGTAGATCCTTCTGAAAATGGACGCCGTCCATTTATCATTCAACACCTATACGGGTCTTAAAAATATCAGTGGGAATTTTATGGGCTCATTATATCTGATTCCACAACTGTTGTAAACGGGTTTCCCACAAAAAATATTGATATTTATTTATTTTCTAAATTTTATTTTAAAATATATATGGAAAAGGTCTACCATATTCCAAAAAACGTGAATATGATGGGTGGTTTTCTCAAGAAACCTGCTCCATTTATTTCGCGTTTTAAAATTTTTATCGTGATAATAACACTTAAGAAGCTTTTTCTCTTTTCAAGGGATATGCCTGTATGATATACTAAAAAACAAGCGGTTTTTCCACAACCATCCAGATAAACGGGAATATCGCCGGAGATGAAAGCATGCTTTTGACAGACTACCTTGCGTCCGTCAAGCCAATCAAATACGACAATTCCGCCTTGTTTCTTCTGAAGATGGAGGGCTGGATGCGCCTGTCCCGCACGGATGCAGCGCAGCTGTGCGCCATGAACCCAGCCAGCGTCACCCAGCTTAGCAACGAGCTGATGGAGGCCGGGCTCATTAGGGAATGCGGCCGGGCCATCACCCCCAGCGGGCGCAAGCCTGTCTTTTTGGAGCTTGCCCCCCAGGGGGGGCTGTGTGTTTCCCTTTTGATGCAAGGCGAATCAAGCAGGCTTGCCATCCACAACCTGCACCATGAGATCATTGGCGGCGCCACGCTGCCTCCCCTTGTAAGCCGCGAAGGGCTCGACACGTTTTGCCAAGCTGTCTGTAACTTCTTGAAGGGCTATAAGGCCGGCGGCCCCTTGGGGCTGTGCGTCGTCCAGGGG
>JAEWAH010000177.1 GCA_023391725.1 Bacillota bacterium
GTGCAGGGTGGCTTTGTGGCGCTGCAGGTCATTGTCGTCTCCATGGGCACGGTAGCGATGGCGGCTTACCAGATAGGCCTTAACATCAACGCCATCGTCTTCTTCCCCATATTTGGCTTTGCCATCGCCAACACGACGCTGGTTGGGCAAAGCCTTGGCGAACGCAACTACCAAAAGGCGCATTCGTACGCCTATGAAAGCTTGAAGCTGGCGATCGTCCTGGCGTTTGCGCTGGGGGTCCTCACCTTTTCCTTCGCGCCTCAGTTGGCGATGCTGTACACCAAAGACCCAGAGACGATCCGGGAGGCCGCAGTGATCGTGTGCGTGTTCGGCGTCCTGGAGCCGCTGCTGGGGGTACTTAACATATGCTCCGCAACGCTAAAAGCCGCGGGAGATATCAAATACGTCATGATCACCTCGTTTATTGGGTTGTGGCTTTTGCGGGTACTGCCCGCCTTTGCATTGGACAGGCTTCTGGGATGGGGCCTGAATGCCGTGTGCGTGGCGATTTTCCTGGATTTCAGCTTGCGGTCGCTTATGTACCTCTTGCGCATGAACAAGGGCGCATGGAAGTATCTGAAGGTGTGAGTGGCGCCCAATACAGAGAACATAAGGAGAATTCCTTGGTGTTCTCTGTTCTTTTATATACAAATATAAAGAGCCGCCATGATGGCGGCTCCATAGTTACCAGGAGGATGCAAGGCACTGCCCATGGGTTTTAGCCCAAAGGGGGCTCTGCCTTTTTCGTTTATGCGTCTTGCGTATACCCGCAGTGCTGGCATACAGCGACCGTTACTGTGACAATCCTTTGCTTGCGGTTAGGAGCAATGATGCGCCAAATCAGCATTGGTAGCGTTAGAAATATCCAAAGAAGCGGATGCAGCCACCATCCAATGATTAACCAGTAAAAGCAGCCGTGCCTGCTCTTATTTTTGGCAAAGCTGCTTGCCTGAAAGTTCATTACTCCGCCGCAGCGGGGGCACACATTTCCCATTACTCGATCCTCCACAATCCTTTTTCTGCATTATAAACCATATATTTTATGCAATCAATATATTTGCCGTTTTCCCAAGTATTACAAAACTGAACAAAAGCATCCACTCCCTGGCAAAGGCCTTGTGGAGTGCTTTTTGGTGCAATAGATGGAAGCGACCCGTCATATCATGGTACGAAAGCTGATAAGGCGGAGGGCGTTTTATGATTATAAAGGAAGTGCAGTGGATACGGCAGAATAAAAAAAAGTTTAGTCCAGGCATGGTCCGGATGGCCATGCAGTGGTATCGGCCGGTAAAGTTTTTGCCGTGTTTTATGCAGGGAACGGTAAGGAAAGTCCTGCAACCGGTACGCAGAGTGCCGGTAATCGTACAAGTAGCGGATGAGAACGACGGCGTAACAATGAAAACAGTCGCTTCGGGATGCAAGTGCAAGATCGGCAAGAATTTGCCCATGCTGCATTCGTTTTCGGCAAAGGTGACCGAAAAGAAACTGAAAAGCCTTGCCGAACATGGGAAGGTGACAAGGATCTGGCATGACACGCAGATGAAGGCCGTTCTGAACATCGCCGTACCTGCCATAGGATCGAATCTTTTATGGGATACCGGTGTCACAGGGAAAAACGTGGTGGTGGCCGTGCTGGATACCGGAATATACGAGCATCCGGACCTGAAGGGAAGGATCATAGCGTTCAAGGACCTTGTCAACAAAAAGACCGCGCCCTATGACGACAACGGGCACGGCACGCACGTGGCGGGAGACATTGCATCCGACGGCAGCCAGTCAGGCCGGCAATACAGGGGCCCGGCGCCCGAGGCCAAGCTGGTGGGCGTGAAGGTGCTGGATAAGCTGGGCGGAGGGCCCCTGTCCACAGTGATCGAGGGGCTGCAGTGGTGCATAGACAACAAGGACAGGTTGAAGATCAGGGTGATTAACGTGTCTCTGGGGGTCGAGGCCTCCGCGTCGTATGCCGACGACCCCGCTTGCCTGGCGGTGGAGGAAGCATGGAAGGCGGGGATCGTGGTGTGCGTTGCCGCAGGCAACGATGGCCCGGGGCGCCATACCATAGGATCGCCGGGGATCGACCCGCTGGTGATCACCGTGGGCGCTTCAGACGACGAAGATACCATAGCTGTGGCCGATGACAAGATTGCCGACTTCTCCAGCCGGGGGCCAACCATCGATGACCTGACTAAGCCAGACATATTGTCGCCTGGCACCAACATCGTCTCGCTGCGTGCGCCGGGGGCGTGGCTGGATAAGCAAAACGAGGGAACAAAGGTTGATAACAATTATGTGTCATTTTCCGGCACATCCATGGCTTCGCCAGTGTGCTGCGGCGTGATCGCGCAGATGTTGCAGGTCGATGGCACGCTAACGCCTGATGAGATCAAGAAACTGCTGACGTCGACCGCTGCCAGCCTGAACATGGATCCCAATATGCAGGGTGCGGGGATCATCAACGCGCAAAAGGCGGTAGGGCAGATAAAAAAGAAAGTCACACTGCCCAGGGCGAACAGGATGATGATGAGAGAGAAGCGCTAGAAATTAAGAGCCAAGAACGGAATTGAGAGCTCTATATTAATAGAGCGTCTTTCTACTTTATTTTGCCGGCGGGCCGCCCTGTTTCACAAGAACAACCTCTCCAGTTCCGCCACGCCCGCCTTCTCCATTTCGTAAGCGGCAAGGATAGCACTTTCCATTTTATCCAGCAACGCCGGGGTGGGGAAAGAAGGGTCGCTCCTTGCGCCGCGGACGGCCATAAGCTGCTCGGCTACCCTTTCATAGATCTGCGCGGCGGGCATGAACTTCGGATTCTCGGCAGCGAGATAGTGAAGATATGCCGCGGCGCAGCTGCGCAGATGGGCGTAGGTGGCAGCATAGTATTGCGAGTTGAAGCCAGTCTGGTCCAAATTCTTGATAAGCTTCGCCCAGGCCGGATAGGCGGCCAGGCCGGCTGCGTTTCCCCAGCTTACTTCCAGCCCATGCGCATGGCAGATCGCCATAGCCACGGTCCGGGGGGCGAGATCGCGTAAGTGTTCGCCCGTGGACCTGTTGGGGATCGTTACCGACAATATGGGAATTTCCCGCTTGCCCAGTTGGGTATACGGCATCGTGCCGCGAATCCCCCGGCAGTCGATGGTTTCATATTCCTGCTTTTCATCGTCATAGCCGGCGATGAGCCCCCACTCCGGTATGCCGATATCCCAGGCGATAGGGGCGCGCCCGTCGTCCACGGCGCTTTTGATGGCCGTGTAGGCCTGTTCACGGCGCTCCGCCTCCATGCTTTCCTGATCCCAAAGGCGCGTGATATGCGTGCAGGAATAGCCGCAAAATTCCACGCCGGCACGCAGCAAAGAGACAAAGTCGAACATGCTCATGGCGCTGGGGCACTGCTCCTTTTCCACCCATATGCGGAATGCAAATCCGGAGGCACCGGTGATAATCTTTCGATCAAGGGTGCAGCCCATGGCTTGCAAAGAGGAGGCCAGCGCGTGGGTAAAGGAGAAAGGAATCTCTCCTGGTTCCACAGGCAGCAAGCTTAGGTTTTCGATCCTGTTTTTCATGATGTTCACTCCTTCTTCATGATGGGGATATAGATTTTTTCCGAAAACGTATGGCTTTGCTCGCAGTAGGTTTCATAATCAGGCCCGTGGGCGCGCGCATACGGCGATATTGGCAGCCATTGGCGGTAGATCGCGTCCCATGTGTTATGAATGGTTTCCACAAAAGTAAAGGCGTCGGCGGGAGGCGTTTCAAACACGGCATACAAACCGGCCGGGATCGTCAGGGTGACTGTGCCTTCAGGCCCCGCTTGCTCGTCCAGACGCCTGTGATATAGGCCATCCTACCTTGCTCATTAAAAACAGAGCAGCCCACATCGTCAAACCATCCATCGGCAGGAACGCCGGGCAATGTATACGCCAGCCGCTGCTCATGATACAAGTTGAAAAAAGCGGGGATGGCTCCGTGTTTCATGCCCGGTTCCGTATAAAGCGGGTAGCCGCATAGCGTCCGCTCCGGCAGCGTGGCAATCTCCGGTTCCAACAATTGAAAAGGCGCGCCACCGGGCACCCGGAAGGGGCCGGTCAGGTGCAGGCTCATTCCGGTGCCGCGATAGCGGCCCGGTGTGATGC
>JAEWAH010000302.1 GCA_023391725.1 Bacillota bacterium
TATTCGGAAAAGCCGGTTCCGGAGCTGCCGCTTCTTTGGAAGCCGCATCCCGATAATCCATCTTCGGCAAAGGCCGCTCGGTGAAGCTTTGCCGCCCGAAAGCCTCCGCTCGGCGAGTTTCCAGCTCGGCCAGTGCTTCCCGGCGCAGGGCGTTCAGTTGGGACACGGGCACGAACCCGCCTTCGCCTTGAAGCTGAAGTTCCCTCAAAACAAACGGCGTATCCCCTGTCTTTTCAAGGGAGCGGCGGGCACCCTCCAAAGTCAGGGGCTTGTCCTTGGCAAGGGCAACTGTTTCCCCCTGAACGCATACGGATACCTCTCCATCGGTGACGGTCAGGGAAGCTGTCTGCCCCGGCTGGGCCACAAGCTCCGCATCCACCGGGATAAGCGGAGCGGTATATGCCATGGCCTCCCGCATCTGCCTGGCGTCTGTCAGGCGCACCAGTTCATCCCCCACTTTGGGAGCAAGCCCCTCCCGAAGACGGATCAGCGCGGTCTCCCCGGTCCTTACATCCGGGCCGGAATAGGTGGTCTCGCCTTCCTGCACGCCCCTGAATTGCAGCCCATCCCCGTCGTTCAAGTCTTTCACGAGGACTGCCAACGCAAACCCCGGGCGCAGGCCGGTAACCTTTCCGATGGTCACGCCGCCGTGATTGACCCGTTTGGGATCGATGACCCCGGCGTCCTGGCTGCCAAAGGCGTACCCCTGCATGAACCCGCCCCGGTGAAAGATCTGCCGCAAGCTTTCCTTTTCGGCCTCATCGGCGGGGGTGAATCTGCCTTCCGCCAGCGCGTCCAGCGCCTTTCGGTAGGCCCTGGTCACCACGGCCACATACTCCGGGCGCTTCAATCGCCCTTCGATCTTTAGCGCGCCGACACCAGCATCCGCAAGCTCCGGAAGCTTGTCCCGAAGCATCAGATCCCGGGGCGAAAGCCAGCTGCCCGGCTTTCCGTTCAATTCGTAGGCCATGCGGCAGGGCTGGGCGCAGCGGCCTCGATTGCCGCTGCGGCCCCCCGCCATACCGGAAAACAGGCATTGGCCGCTGACGCTCACGCACATGGCCCCGTGGACGAAGACTTCCACCTCAAGCCCCGTATCGGCTGCGGCGCGGATTTCGGAAAGGCTGCATTCCCGGGCCAACACCGCCCGCCGGAAGCCCTCTTTTTTCAAGAACTCCGCACCCTGGGCGTTATGAATGCTCATCTGCGTGCTGGCGTGGCGAACAAGATCTGGAAAGCAATCCCGGGCGATGGCGGCGGCCCCCAAATCCTGCAAAAGCACAGCGTCCGCCCCGGCGCGATTGATCAGCGAAAGCACCTTGTAAACATCCGGCAGTTCCTTTTCCTTGGCCAGGGTGTTCACCGTAAGATAGACCCGCACGTGGTGAAGATGGCAGAATGAAATGGCCTCCATGAGGCCCACTTCGTCGAAATTCCCGGCCCCGGCACGCGCACCGAAAGCAGTATACCCCAAATACACCGCATCAGCGCCATTATGTATCGCCGCAAGCATCGCGTCCTTGCCGCCCGCGGGGGCCAGAAGCTCCATGAATTATTTTCCCTCTTTCTTTTGGTAGGCTCTCAGCTGCTGCCGGGCCAGCATCAGTTCCCGGCGCAGGCGGGTGTTCTCATCGTGGGTCTTTAGCAGTTCATCCCCGATGTTCAGCGCGGCCAGCACCGCCACCATGTTGGACGGCAGTTTCGTGGCGGCCTCTATCTCCTGGATCTTCCTGTCCACATAGACCCCCACCCGCTGCACATGCTCCGTAGGATCAAGGCTCGCAAGCGTGTAATCCCTTCCAGCCACCCGGACGGTGGTCTTCTTCTTTTCCATAAGCAGCATCCCCCCTTTCCCGATTGTTTCATTATATGCCATTTCCTCCCGCGAATCAATGAGGACGGGGGGAGACGGGAACGAAATAAGGCGGGGAGAGCTTCTTTTGAGAAAGAATCTCTCCCCGATCCGCTGGCTCAATCGCCGCCGCGGTTCGCTGCCGCTTCCGCGGCTCGTTTCGCCAGTCTCCTCCGCCTCGCTTCATCCGCCACAGGCTCACTCGCACCGTCCGTCGCTGCGCTAGTCCGGTGTTTCGCAGCTCCGCTGCTCCAGGCTCACTACGTTTGCCCTTTGGCGGCGCTTCGGCTCCGGAGCCCCTCTTAAGAAAACCTCATTCTATTTTTTATAGGTGACGGTAAACTTGCCGCCAAAAACCTTGCCCATCAGGAAAAACAACTGCCCCACGGGCTTTTTGTAAAACGGCACGGCGGTGGAGCGGTCATATGCGCAGATCTTTCTCGCATCGTCGGTCCAGTGATCCCCATCCTTTGTGGCGTAGGGCGTGCCCTTTACATAGTGCCGGCTCATGCCCCGGAAGAGATTATACGTGAGCAGCTGCAAAACGGTGGGGCTGTGAAGCTTTAGGGAGGCGACATCCCGCCGGAAAGCGTCCGTCATTTTGGCAAGCTTTGCCTTGGTTTTTTCGCCGGGATGATAATCGTTCCAGCTATAGGATGGGGCGCTGAACGTATAGCAGCGGTTGAAGCCCACCGCCGTCAAAAAGGAAGCAATGCTCTTTGCCGCGCCCTTGCCGCCCACCCCGCCGGTGGTGGTCAAGACCAGCGCCTTGCTGTGAAAGAAATGAGGCCTGTGCATCAGGAAGCATAAGTGGTCCATCAGGTTCTTCAGAAGCGCCGTCTCCCTTCTTGCGTAGGTGGTGGAGGAAACGATCACCCCGTCCGCCCCGTCGATGGCGTCCATGATCTTCCCCAACGTTATAAAATGCGGGCATTTTTCATGCCCGACCCTAAAGCAGGCGCTGCACCCCAGGCAAAAGGGCAGGTCCTCTTTGATGAGATGGATCTCCTCAAAAGCCGCGTCGGGGTCGGCCTTCTTGATATTCTCCCGGGCCAGTTTCACCAGCTCCCAGGTGTTCCCCTGATGAGGGCTGCCGTTGATGATCAGATATTTCATGTTCCCGCGATCCTTTCCACCAGGCCGTCGATGAATTCATCCCGCTGGCGCTTGTCGTAAAAGTCGATGCCGAAACTTTCGCCAAGCAGGTCCTTGCGCAAAAATGCGCCTTGCAGTACGGATGTGATCATGAACGCTTCCAGCTTATGCTTCCCGTTGGGTTCTCCGCCGGAGAGGTGGCCTGCGAACCCCGCCACGGTCTTCATGGTGTTATCCAGGCTTTGAGGCCTGTTCATATCGCCCAGGATGGACAGCCGCGAAAGCTGGCGGTTATCCATCAGCACATCCATCACCTGTCTTGCCACGCACTTGGTGAGGGCGGCGGGGCTTGTGTCATCCGTAAGCTCCGGGCGGAAGGAGCGGATCACCTCGCTGATGATGGTTTGCACGCAGGCTTCCACCAGATGCTCCTTCGAGCCAAAATAGTGGTTGATCAGCCCCACGCCCACCCCTGCCCGGGCAGCGATCCCACGGATGGTGATGCTCTCGATATCACCGCCCGTCTCCTGAATCAGGCCGATGGTTTGAAGGAGGATGTTTTCCTTTGTCTTTTCTGACTTCATCCCGGGCCTCCTTTTCATAATTGAACATTGTTCAATTATATGATAGGGAGTGGGAAGTTGCTTGTCAAGAGGGAAGAAAATAAAAAAAGGACCGGATAACATATCCGGCCCCGGTTTGACGGACAGTCTAGCACCCCAGCCCCCGGGCGCGCTCGTAGTCCCGGCGCCTCACGTACACGTAGTACACGAAAGAAGCGGTTTGCGCGTCCTTGTAGGGCAGATTGAACTGCCGGTACGATGCCACATCCATGGTCGTGCCGATGGCGCCCCGGGCGCGCTCGGTCTTCACCTCATAGGGGATGCCGCCCTGCCCAAGGATCTGCTTGACCCTTCCCAGATCTTCCATGGAGGAGCTGGTGAGTATCTTTTTGCGGTTGAACACGTTGATCACGGCGCAGCCCCCTTTCAATATAAGGCGGGTAGACCAATATTTTCCGTTTTTGTAATTATAGCACCAGAGGGAAAGAGAAACAATAGAGGATAGATTCCCCTCCAGCGGAGGGGTGGACGGCAAAGCCGGACGGGGTGGACGGCAAAGGACGGGGTGGTTGATAAAAGCGGCGCTGCCCACGTCACCCTACAACAACCCCGGCCCTGTGAGGCCACCCTTCCTTTGGAGGGGAATTTTTCAATTCCTGCCACCCGCGCTCTCATTTGCTCCTCCCGCTGCAGCGATCCTCAAATCGTTAAAAAATTCTCAAAAGCCCCCTCCCATCATTTGCCCATTTATGGTATGATAAGGAAGAAGGAGGATTTTTTATGGATTTGTTTGAAGCCATCGCCCTTCGGCATAGCTACCGGGGCGAGTTTGCTAAAACCCCCGTACCCAGGGAGGTCCTAAACAAGATCGTGGAGGCCGGCATCATGGCCCCTTCGGGCTGTAACAATCAGACCACGCATTTTGCCATCGTGGATGATCCGCAGGTGATGGACGCTATCCGCCAGATCATGCCTACCAAGACAGAGGTGCGCACCGCGCCGGCCTTTATCGCCGTGTTCAGCGAGGTTCCCGGGAATACGGGCGGCCTGAGCTTTGAGGTGCAGGATTATTCCGCGGCGGTCCAAAACATGCTCCTGGCCATTACCGCTCTTGGCTACGCCTCCGTGTGGCTGGATGGGGTGCTGCATTCCCAGAAAATAGCCCAGAGGATCGCCGAAGCGCTAGGCGTGAAGCCAAATCAGGGGCTTGTGACCTCCGTGCTGCTCCCGGTGGGCGTGCCAATGGAAAAAGGCAGGCAAAACGACCGCCTGCCCTTTGAAAAGAGGGCGTGGTACAACAGGGGGTAGGCCAGGGGCTCTATCCGCAAGCTCAATCGCCGCACTGCTGCGCTGCGCTGGCATTGCTCGTTTCGCTTGTTTCCTTCGCCTCGCTTCATCCGCCACTGGCGGCGCTCAGCTACGGAACCCCTGGACCCCGCTCAAGGGATAGAACCCCTTGAGAATCCCCATGCTGGGGTAGACAAGAAAAGCCTTCCCCTTGAGGGGAAGGTGGTGCGCAGCGCCGGAAGAGGTGTCGGTACGCGCCAGCTTTGGAAATAGTGTATCCTGCTCCCCGCGCAGCAGACCACCTCTTCAGTCGCCTGCGGGCGACAGCTTGCCACTCAGCTTGCTCAATCGTCGCACTGGATCGCTAACCAATCCTCAGTCTCGCTTCGCTCGCCAGCTCCTTTCAAAAGGAGCCTTTGCTCCCATCGCTCGTTTCGCAAGTCTCCTTCACACCGCCCAATTCCGCCACTGGCGGGGGCGGTGTTTCGGAGCTCAAGGGGAAGCCTTTTGGAAGCGATGCCTGTTAAGCTTATGCTATATTTACTTTATGCGGCAGGAAAAAGTACGCTAAACTTGCGGCCCTTCAAACGGTATCCCCAATTCCTCCGCACGTCTCCTTATGAACCCTGTGGCCTCGTCATATTCCTCTTCCGTTTCAAGATGCTCCGCCATCACGGGGACATCCCCCAGGCGATGACATTCTCTTAATAACGTATCATAATCGAACAGCCCCCGGCCAGGAATGGCCTCGTCGATGTGCAAGGTCAGCCGGTCTTCGCAGATGACCGTATCCTTGGCGTGGACGGAGCGGATCAGGTGCCCGAAGGCCGCGAAGAATTCCCGCGTCATCTCCCCGGTGCGGTAAGGCTTGTCGAAGCTATTGACCAGGTTGCACATGTCGGTGTGCACGCCAAAATGCGGATGGTCAACCGCCGCGATCAGCCGTTGCAGGCTGTCCACATCGTGGGGGAACATCCAGGGCATGGGCTCCAGGGAGTAATACGTCCGCTCTGGCGCGGCTTCTTTTAGGATGCGGCGGGTGATATCCGCCACCTGATCAAACGTCTTTTTCGACAGGTTGTCGGGATGCGGGCCGTCCCAGTAGGAACTTAATGAGCCGGAAATGTTCACGCAGCAGCGGGCGCCCACCCGGTCGGCGGTGCGCAGGCGGCGCACGGCATAGGCAATGTTTGCGGCCTGTTTGGCAGGGTCCCGGTCCAGGAGGTTGTTCCAGATGCCCACCTCGGCGATAATGAGCCCATGGCGGTGGGCGGCCTGAACGAAGGCGGATTCATCCTCGGGGGAAGCCCCTTCCGGGAGGGGCCAGTAGGCGGCCCCAAAACCTTTTTCCACGTGGCGAAGGGCCCATTCCTCAGCGGTCTTGTAGCGGAATACCGGAGCGCCCAAACGCATGATTTTGTCCTCCTTGGCATAGGATTTGCGGGTTGGCTGGAAGGGGATAGGACGGCGAGGCCTCATCAGTCGCCTGAGGGCAACAGCTTCCCCTAAAGGGGAAGCCAAGAAGAACCGCCCACGCCTGCCTTCCCCACTTGCCTTCCCCTTTAGGGGAAGGTGCCGACGAAGGAGGCGGATGAGGGGGGAAGTCGGCCCCACAGCGCCGGATGAGGGATAGCGCAGCGCAACCCCACAAGGAATAAGAGGTCTCCTTTGTTTCTCTCCCCAAATTATACCATGCGCCCACTCCCGGGGCAACAGACGCGTCATCCAGACACCGGGATACATATACACAGCCTTCACACTGCCACCCCACCCGACTCAAAACAGGAGGCACCAAAATGTACAGGAAGATCCCATGCGCCGCGCGCCTGCTCACCGTTCTCATCCTTGCCTGCCAGCTGTTTTTCTTCGGCTCCGCGTTTGCCCAAAGCGCCCCGGCGCAAACTTACTACCCCGGAGACGAGGGCTGGCGCACTTCCACCCCGGAGGAGCAGGGCGTCGATTCACAGCTGCTGCTGGAAATGTTCCAAACCGTCCAGCGGGAGAATGTGCCCATCCACAGCGCGCTGATCATCCGAAACGGCTACCTCATCTGCGAAGCCTACTTCCAACCCTTCCACCGGGATACGCCCCACAACCTGTTCTCAGCCACCAAAAGCTTCACCTCCACACTTGTTGGCATCGCCATCGGGGAGGGCAAAATCTCCGGGGTGGACGCGAAGATCACCGACATTTTCCCGGACATCAAGTTCTACCAAAACAACATGGATCTTGAAAAAACCACTCTGGAAAACCTGCTCACCATGTCCGCAGGACACCAGGAGGATTCGACGGGCGCCGTGTACGGGAGCAGCAACTGGCCGCAGAGGTTCTACGAGCTGCCCTTTGTCACCAAGCCCGGCGAGGAATTTTTGTACGATTCGGGCGTAAGCCATTTCCTCTCCGCGGTCATCAAAAAGACTACCGGGCAGAACGAGGCGGATTACGCCAAGCCGCGCTTGTTTGACCCCATCGGCATCCGGAACTACACCTGGGAGCTTACACCGGGCGGGCTCAACACCGGCGGCTGGGGCCTGCGCCTTACCCCTTCCGACATGGCGCGCTTTGGCTACCTGGCCCTTCAAAACGGCGTGTGGAACGATAAGCAGCTTGTACCCGCCGAGTGGCTGAAAACTGCCACCCAAAAGCACATTGATGGCCATTGGGGCAAAGACCCCGCAGACGATTACGGCTACCAGTGGTGGATAAACTCCTTCGGGGGCTTCCGTGCGGATGGCTTTGCCGGCCAGTACATCTTCGTGCTGCCGGAATATAACATGGTCGCGGTGTTTACAGCCGGCCTCAATTACAGCGAGACCTACCAGCCGGGCAAGCTCATGAGCGATTTCGTCATCCCGGCGTCCAAGTCGAAGGAGCCTCTGCCCGCAAACCCTGAAGGCAACGCGGCGCTTGATGCCTATGTCAGGGAACTGGAAAACCCCACGCCCCAGGCTGTAGCCCCGCTTCCCGCGACAGCTGCGCGGATCAGCGGCAAGGCCATCGTGGCGGAGGGCGCGTCGACCCTTACGCTGAACTTTCCGGGCGGGGATGTTTGCTACTGCGACGCCGTGGGAATGGAGGGCCCGGTAACGCTGCCCGTGGGGCTGGACGGTGTGTTCCGGGTAACGAACGGAGTTCACCTGGGCCAGCTGACGGTCTATCCCCCCTACCCCGGCGTGGCTTTGAAGGGCCGTTGGGAGGGGGAGAACGTCTTTATCGTGGATTTCCAGTACGTGGGCGAGCCGTATCATGAGGAATACCGCCTTACCTTCGGCGAGAAGGACGTGCTTTGGGAAGTCAAAGAATACGTGGTGGGCAACGCCACGCCCATGATGGAATACATCAAGCTTAACGGGGTTTTACAGGAGTAGGGGATAACGAAATAGGGATGGAAAAGGGGCGGCCGGCTTGGCTGCTCCTTTTTGTTAGGGGAAGGCAAATCGGGAGGCTTTACTTGCCTTCTCCAGCATGGGGATTCTCAAGGGGTTCTATTCCGGCTGGCTCAATCGTCGCATTGCTCCGCTTCGCTCGCATTGCTCGTTTCGCCAGCTTCATCCGCCGCAGGCGCTCGGCTTCGGAACCTTTCGCAGGGGTCCCGGGGGCAGAGCCCCCGGGTGGTGTGCATTTGTCAAATTCCCATCCCTTCCATTGCGAAAGAACGTTCGCTGTGCTA
>JAEWAH010000337.1 GCA_023391725.1 Bacillota bacterium
GCCGCCGCCCCCTCGTTTGTAATCGGCCCGCCCGGCTCTGCCGGGCGGGCGGGGCGCTTGCGAAGCAAGCTTTCCTTACACGGTTTCCCGGCCGTGAGCACCGCCTCGACCAAGCGAAGCGCAGGACCAGGCGAGAGCTCACAGGGAAACCGTGCAAAATCGTGAAAAGCCGCACAAATGCGTGCATTTGATCGGCTTTTCACGAAACGCCAAAGGCGTTAAATTTCGACGATGATCGGCAGCACCATGGGGTTGCGCTTGATCTTTTCATAGATAAAGCGGTGCAGTTCATCTTTGATGCGGTTCTTCATGGGCAGCCAGTCGCTGCCGTCGATCTTGCCATAGGAGACGATGATGCTGCGCACCAGGTCGCGTGTGGACTCGATGATATCCTCATTCTCCCGGACATACACGAACCCGCGGCTGATGATATCCGGCCCGGACACAAGCGCGCCACGGTCACGGTCGATGGCCATGACGATGATGATCAGCCCGTCCTCGGACAAATGCTTGCGGTCGCGGAGCACCACATTGCCCACATCACCGATGCCCAGGCCGTCAACCAACACGCCGCCGGTAGGCACCGTATCGGCAATGGCCAGGGAGCTTTCGTTCATTTCGATGACCTGGCCCATCTCCGGAATCACGATGTTCTTGCTGCTCATGCCCAGGGACTCGGCCAGCTCCGCGTGCTGCCAGAGCATGCGGTATTCGCCGTGGATGGGAATGAAGTACTGGGGTTTGGTCAGTACGTGCAGAAGCTTTAATTCCTCCTGGCAGGCGTGGCCGGAAACGTGCACCGCCTCCAGGGCGGAATAGATGACCTCGGCGCCGCAGCGGTAGAGCTGATTGATCACCCGGGCCACGCTTTTTTCGTTGCCGGGGATGGGCGTGGCGGAGACGATGACCATATCGCTGGGACGGATTTGAAGCTTGCGGTGCTCGTTGAAGGCCATGCGGGTGAGCCCGCTCATGGCCTCGCCCTGGCTGCCGGTGGTGATGACCAGCAATTCATCGTCCCGGTAGTTGTCGATGTCGTCCATCTCCACCAGGAACCCTTCGGGGATCATCATCTCACCGATGGACATAGCGACTCTGGTGACACTGATCATGCTGCGGCCCACAAAGCAGACCTTGCGGCCAAAGCGCACAGCGTTGTCGATCATCATCTGGATGCGGTGGATATTGCTGGCGAACATGGCCACGATGATGCGGCCCCGAGCCTTTTCGAACAACTTCAAAAATGTTTCTCCGACCTTGCGCTCGGACATGGTGTAGCCGGGCCGCTCCACGTTGGTGGACTCGCAAAGGAGAGCCATCACGCCCCGCTCCCCCAGCTCCGCGAAGGAAGCCAGGTCGGTTACCTCCCCGTCGATGGGGGTAAAGTCGATCTTGAAGTCGCCGGAGACAACCACCGTGCCCGCGGGGCAGGTGATGGCCAGCGCCGTCGCCCCGGCGATGGAGTGGCTCACCTTGATGAAGCGCACCGAGAACTTGCCCAATTGGATCTCATCCCTGGGCTGCACCACGTTCATCTGCACGTTGGGCACCCGGTGCTCTTTGAGCTTTAGGTCCACCAGCGCCAAGGTCAGCCTTGTGCCGTACAGGGGAGCGGGCACCTGCTTCAGAACATACGGCACAGCGCCGATATGATCCTCATGCCCATGGGTAAAAACATACCCCCGCACATTCTCCTTCTTGCCGACCAGATAGCTTACATCCGGTATCACCAGGTCGATGCCAAGCATATCTTCCTTGGGGAACATGGACCCGCAGTCCACGACGATGATGTCGTCTTCGTATTCATAAGCGGTGATGTTCTTGCCGATGCCGTCCACACCGCCCAGCGGAATGATCCTAAGTTTGCTTTTAGATGCCACAAGAAACCTCCTTTCCGGTTTCAAACATTCTCAATTCAATTTTATTGCCCTGGGAAAAAGCATGCAAAAACGCGCGCCAGCGTCCCTGCACGGCGGCCAGTCTCTACTGGATCCCTATTTACCGTTTTCCTATGTTTATTTAACGGAGATATTCCTCTTCCCCAAGGGAAAAGCGAACGCTCCGTATCATCCTTACATACGTTTGCCTTTGAAGGGCAACAACGGCTCCCATGCATTCACGTCATTATATCACAATCAGATGCCTCTTGCTAGTAAAAATCCATCGAAACACACGCTGCCGGGCAGCGAAATTTCGATGGATTTTTTGGATGAATCGCAAAATATTCCTTCACTTTCCCATCTTTCGCCTGATAACTTTAAGCTGTGCTTGTCCAAAACAGCGTCAGGCTTTTCCGGAATCCTGCCTGCTTTTTTCCACGGCCACAAGCTGAGGCTGCCATTTATTGTCCCCGCGCCGATGCCTATCGCCAAGGCTCAGCACAAGGAAGCTGAGACAAAGGCCCACGGCGGCCCCGATCAGCGCCGGGACGTCTCCACCCAGCACCCAGCCCACGATAAGGCCCGCGAGCAGCCCGCCAAGCGGCAGCGCGTAGGCCAGGAGCGAAGCCCTGGCTACTTGTCCATCGGGCAGACGCACCACCACCCGGTCGCCCACTTCCGCTTTTCCCGGTATCATAACTTGCGCCTGATGCATCCTGCCTGAGCAGGCCCGGCAGCGCTCACAATCCGCCGGCCGCAAAAATCTCACCGTCAGGATGCCATCATTGACCTCAATGACTTCCCCTGTCTGATCCATATTCCGTTTGCCTTCTCTCCGGCACGCTTCCAAAACAGCATGTCCGGAAATATCATACCATATACCAATATTTCGCGCAATCGACGGTGACCTTGCTGCTATTTACCCAAGATTGCTAACAATGATGATTTTGCGATTAGTCGGGTTGTATAACCGTGGAATGATCTGGATTGCTTTGGTCGCTGCGCTCCCTCGCAATGACGCGATAAATTGGTTTTTCGTCATTGCGAGCCGCAGCGAAGCAATCCAGGCTGCGCTATTACCCCACAAGCACCTGCGTACCGTATTACGCTTGACTAGCCCTCCGGGTGCGCACCGTCCTCTGTGGGTCCAGGGCCCGCTGGCACTGGTTACTTTAAGGGGATATGGGGAGTGCAGGCGGGAGTTAAAACCCGGAGGGCGAACGCAACGACCTACACCTCATCTGGTGCTGGCGCGCCACCTTCCCCGCTAAAGCAGGGAAGGCTTTTGGTGGGTTGTTCCACCACAACTGAAATCAACAACCAAAATACAGCTTGGCCGCAAGGCTAAACCATCGTTTAGCGAATTAAATCATATTCCCCGCCATGACGCGGATATTTTCCGGGGCTTCCCCGGAATGGGTGGCTGCCAGGGTGAGG
The DNA here is from genome assembly GCA_023391725.1 of Bacillota bacterium. Classification (GTDB taxonomy): domain Bacteria; phylum Bacillota; class Clostridia; order Christensenellales; family Aristaeellaceae; genus JAEWAH01. The sequence goes on from JAEWAH010000337.1 coordinate 3,318, forward strand.
ATGGCAGTGGCCTCATCCTGAGTCAGTTCCTTTTTCTCCACCAGGATGGTGACGGCGCCCCGCTGCACCACCGCCACACACGGCGCAAAGCCTGCGCCGGTGAGCGCGCCCTCGATGGCCAGCTCGCTTTCGCTGCAGCGGACGACCTCTATCAATTCTCCCTGGGCCTGGTCCCGGGCAGACTGATCGACCGCGGTATTGGCCGCCAGGGTTTGCAGTGCCGCTATATTCTGCTGGCGCGTCTGCTCCCGCTTTTGCTGGTAGGCAGCCAAAGGCGTCTTGGAAACCAGCGCGGTGGAAGCCGTATCTTCCCCCTGGGACTCTGTCCGGCTCACCGGCAGGTCCACCGTCCGGGTGGCCTCCATCTGATACTGGTTCCACATGTAGCTTCCCGCCAGCGTTAGAAGCAGTACGACCAGAAGGATCGTGCTCTTATGCTCCTTGAAAAGCTTAAACATAATCTCCCCTCCTTATTTTTGCAGTGTTTCCCCCATGGGGAACACCTCCACCGCATTTGGCGAAAGCCCCAGCAGCGTTTGCACCGCCCTTGAAAGCATCAGGCGCACCTCCACCTTGTTTGCGCCCTCCGCCACCACCACAGCCCCAACAGGGGCCTGATCTTTCTTTGTTTCTCCCCACAATTGCGTCGTTTCCGGCCCATAATAGAGGACTACCTCCACTTTTCCGCAACCTTCCATGACGGATAGCACCTGGGAGATCCGCTTTTCCGATGCGCTCTGGCTGCCGGAAAGGTCAAAATCTCCCAGAAGGAGCACGCCGGACACGCCTAAAAGCATCACCAGCAGAAGCCACTGGCCATGCTTTTTTTCCTTCCATTTGGCCCACATTTCCTTCAGGCTTTTCACTGCGGCGTTCCCTCCGCTCCCCAATGTACCAGGCTTTCCTCTATGGATAGTGCCTTGGCCACCTGCCCCATGACCGCATGATCCTCGCTGGAGGGCCCATTCACCCCGGCGAAGGCGGCCACCGTCCCCTCCACAGGAATCAAATAAATGGCAATGATCTCCCCGTTATAATTTAGCTCCGCCCGGGTTGTGATATCCTCCCGGCCTGCCCGGCGGGCCGCTTGGGCTGCCGCGCTTTCCACCTGCCGGCAAAGGCTGCTTAAAACTGTATCCCGGTAGCTTCCCGGATCCACAAAGCCGCGGAGTTCCGCCTGCTGCTGATAGCGCAGCGCGCCGCTCACGTCCGGCAAGGGGAGCTTTGCCATTTGCAGCATGGCGGTGAGCATAGTGAGCATCATCAAAAGCCCCATAACCATCCGCCCCGCCCGGCGGATACCCCCCTCCGGCAAAAGGTGCTCCGCCAGGGTGGTCAAAATCCCCAGCACCGCCATCTGCCGAAGAAATTCATTCATGTCTTCCTCCTACCGTAACATCACCGTGAGGTTCCCTACTACAAGTAATTGGGCGATAAGCAGAAGAAACATGGCGCTGATGGAAAGCTGTATGATGAACAGGAGCATCAGTACGTTGGAAAAATCGTACAGGCAGCCCACGATGCGGCTTTCGGCCACGGGCTGCAATAAGGCCGCGCACAACCTGTAGATGAGCACCGCGCACAGCGCCTGGACCATCGGGGTGATGCAGATGCCCGCCAGCACCATCAGCCCCGTGGTGCCCAGCGCGTTTTTGATGAGCAGCGAACAACCCACCAAGGTGTCCACGGTATCGGCAAACATTCCGCCCACGATGGGTACAAAGTTGTCGATGGCGTATTTGGCGGTACGGATGGAGACGCCGTCTACCGCCGCTGTGCCCAGGCCCTGCACCATCGTGACCCCAATGAATACCGTGAAGGACACGCCCAGCGTCCAGTTGGCCATCTGCCGAAAGAGCGAGGCCAGGCGGCTGACGTGCAGCTTGTCGCTCACATGGTCCAGGATAATGAGGACTGCAGCGCCCACGGCAAAGGGCATGGTCACGTTGCGTATCAACGAGGTCATTGTCCCGCTGGCCGCCACCACCGCCGGCTGGAAGAAGGCGGCGCTGGCGGTGCCGCCCACCGCAGCCAGGAGTGTGAGCAGCAGTGGGAACAGCGATTGCATGGCCGCGGAGAGCCGGTCGATGGTCTGCTGGGCCAGGGCGATGTGCGAGGTTAAATCCTGCACCATGAAGATGGATATCAGCAAAAAGCAAGCGTACTGGCTGATCTCCGCCACCGAATCCTTGGCAAAAGCCCCCCGCATATGCATCAGGATCCCGCACAACACTGCCGGCACCAGCACCCGGGTGATGCGCCAGAGGCTGCCGGTGAGCGCCGATAAAAGCCCATCGAACACAGACTGGAGGAGCTTCCCCACATCCCAGGTGATCTCGCCCCGGACCAGCTTCAAGGCGGTATCACGCACGTCGATATGATGGGCGCTCATGCTGTCTACCGCCTGCTGGAATTCCGACAAGGAAAGGGAATCCAGCACGCCCTTCAGGCTTTCGTCCATCCCCTCGCCCCGGGCTGTTGGCGTGAACAGGAGCAGGATAAGCAGCAGCCATACCCACTTTCTCACGGGACCACCCCCAGCACCAGCTCCACCAGCGACACGATGATGGGGGACGCCATGGCCAAAACCAGCACCTTACCGCACATCTCCACCTTAGCGGCCAGGCTCTCCTCCCCTGCGTCGCGGCAGGTCTGGGCGGCGAACTCCGCTACATAGGCCACGCCCACCACCTTTAGCAGCACCTTCAGGTATTCCTCCTGAAGGCCAGCCTTTTGGGTGAGCGTCTGCATCACGGCCACCACCGCCTGAAGGCGGCTCACCGCCAGGAAAAACAAAAGCGCGCCTGCCGCCATGGCAAGCAGAGAGGCCATTTCAGGTCTGGAGCCCCGAATCACCATGGCCATCAGGGCCGCCGCCACCCCAAGGCCGGCAATTTGAAGGATCTCCATAGCCGTGCCCCCGCTTCTCTTCAGTAGAGTTGAAAGATGCTCTTAACGCTGGCAAACAGCTCCGCAACCAGGTTGACTACCATCAAAAGCACGATCACCAGCCCGGCCACGGTTGTGAGCATGGCCATGTCTTCCCGGCCGGTGCGGGTGAGTATTTGGCTGATCACCGATACCATGATCCCGATGCCCGCTATTTTGAAAAGCAGTTCCACCTGCATGTGCGTCTACCCCTTTTTGAAGTATTTACTTATAGCAGGATCAACAGCAGCGCCACACCGCCGCAAATTCCCATGCTCCTATACAACTTGCAGTCCCGGGTCGCTTTTGTTTGAGCTTCTTCCAAAATCGCCTTCAATTGCTCTGCGGCCTGGGAGATGGCTGTGCGCCTCTTTTCCAGCACGCCCGTGCCCAGGGCGGCAAAACACTCCAACAGCACCTTGTCCTCCGGTGCTTCCTGGCTTTTGCCGGAGGTTTCCCATGCCTCCCGGGCAGAAAGGCGCGGATTGCCCGCAAGAGCCACAGAAAAATCCTTTAAGCGCTGGGCAGGCTCCCCTTCCCCCTCTTGCAGCACCGCTTCCCGAAGCGGGATCCCATCATGCACAAGTCTCAAATCCACCATTTCCAGCGCCCGGAGCCAGGCTTTCAAACGCTCCACCCGCCCCGTGAGCCTGCGTGCCTCCTCCCATCCCAGAAGGACGCAGGCCACCGCCGCAAGTCCCGCAAAAACGAGCCGTATCATAAAGCCTCCAGGCAGGAGCCGTGCAGAGCGTTGATCCTGCCCGGTACACTCCTATCCAGCACCACATACAAGCCAAAGACCTTTTCCTGCATCAGCGTTTGGAGCGCGGGCCGCGTGCTCGCGCCCTTTACATTCTGGGCATGAACACTTGTCATCACCGGTACGCCGCAGCGCACCGCCTCCAGTACTGCCAGGGCGTCCTCCTCCCCGCCCAATTCATCTGTGATCAGGCACCCCGGCGCCATGGAGCGCAAAAGCCACTGCATCCCCACAGTCTTGGGGCATCCATCCAGCACATCGGTGTTCCTGCCTACATTCAGCTGCGGCACCCCGTGAACACAGGCGGCCAGTTCCCCCCGCTCGTCTATCAGGCAGGCTGCCACCGGCTCCCGTTCGCCCGCCCCATCGGAAAGCTGACGGCAGAGGTCACGCAAAAGCGTTGTCTTTCCCGATCCCGGCGCGCCGATGACCAGCATGCTTGCAATCGTCCCTTCCCGGAAAAGGTGTGGCATCACCGCATCCGCAGATCCCGGATGTTCCCCCGCAATACGGATGCACAGGGAAGCGATATCACGAAGCGCCCGCACCTGGCTGCCCTGGGTAAGCACCCGGCCGCACAGGCCCATCCGGTGCCCGCCCCGAAGCGTCACGAACCCCTGGCGCATTTCTTCCGCCCTGGCATACAGCGCGTGCTCGCAAAGGGCTTCCGCCATCTCCGTCACCTGTTCTCCGGTAGGTATGAAAGCCGCCTTTTTACTGCCCACCTCCGTCTTGAAGCTTACCGCCTGGTCCGCCCGAATGCGAATCTCCCGCAGCGGTCCTGTTTCCTCCAGCGCCCGTGCCAGCCGCTCCGGCAGGCAGGAACCCAGGTAAGCAGCCGCTTCCTTCCATTCCATGCTAATCCCTCCGCCAATCCCTATGTTTGACCCGCGGCGGTTATACCTGCCTTTTCATTCAAAGAGGATGATCCCAAGTGCATTATAAAGCTCGGCGTCCACCCGGTCGCGTTTGGGCAGGCCGAATGCTTCACGGGCCTTCAAAACAGCCTGGCTTGTTCCCCAACCATAGACACCATCGGGCTTCAAGTTGGAAAACCCAAGGATGTTCAGGCGCCTTTGTACCTCAAACACGTGGCTGGAGCGGTCCCCGGACAGCAGCGTGGGCAGGTAGCTGCCCAGCGGACCATAGGGACCGCCCTCGATGACCACCTTGGTGCCGTTGGGCACCAGGCGGTACAGTTCTTCGGCGGATTTCACATGCATACGGATGCAGCCGTGGGAAGCGCTGGTGCCGATAGAGCCCGGCCTGTTGGTGCCGTGGATGCCATAGATCCCCCAAGGCACGTTCAAGGCCAGAAACCGCGTGCCAAACCCCGACATCTCGCTGGAAAAGCGGCTTTTGATCCTCCATATGCCGATGGGCGAAGGCGTGTCCGCCTTTCCGGAAGCAATGGCATACGTCCTGAGCACCTTGTTCCCCTCATAGAGTGTGAGCGACTTTCGTACGACGTCGATCGCGATCCACATCTCCTGCTCCTGAGCCGAAGTTTGATCGGCCTGCATCCGGGAGCCGGTGGCAAACACCGCAACAACAAGCACTACTACCAAGCATATAAGCGCTGCAAGGCGCATGCCGCCTCCCCCTTCTTACGGGAATGACTCATTTTATGCTTGAAAAATCGCAGCTATACCCAAGGTAAAAGAGGATGCCGAACAGCAAAAAACAGGCGGAGAGCTCGTTTCTCTCCGCCTTGGCCCCAAAAAATATTTATTTGGCGTCCTGTTTGTTACATATATGAAATTAATATACGTACGGCATATATATGCAGGTTCAATCCATCAAGTCTACCAGCACGGCATTTTGCACATCCATGCCCCGGCGGGTCAGCTTCAAATGCCCCGCTCTGTAGGTGAGCAGCCCTTTCTCCTTAAGCGGGCCGATCTTTTTTCCAAAAGCTTCTTGCATCTTCCTTCCATGGCGCTTTTGAAAATCCAGATCGCTCACGCCCCGCAATACCCTAAGCCCCAGCATCAGCGTCTCAAACTCCGCCTCCCTGGGCGGGATCTGTTTGTATTCGGCCAGAGGGAAAACGCCTGCCTCCATCTTTTGAAGATATTCATCCAGGCTGGGCGTATTCCCAAAGCGGGCATATGCGCCCTTGTTTGGATCACAGTCCATTCGGCTGTGGGCAGCCGCGCCAAGGCCCAGATAATAGGCTCCCTGCCAATAGCCAAGGTTGTGGCGGCATTCATAGCCAGGCAAGGCAAAATTCGATATCTCATACTGGTGCATCCCGGAGGCACGGGTCATACGCCGAGCGGCCTCGTACATGGCTCTCTCCGTCGCGTCATTAGGCAGCGAAAGCATGCCTTGGGACACGGTTTCAAAAAGAGGTGTGCCCTCCTCCAGAATGAGACCATACAGAGACAAATGCTGAGGGGAAAGGGCTAATGCCGCCCCAAGGCTCTCCCGCCAGTCTGCCGCAGTTTGCCCCGGCAGGCCGAACATCAGGTCGATATTCAGGTTGTCAAACCCAGCTTCACGGGCCAGCTTCACGGATGATTCCACCTGGTCCCAATCGTGGATGCGGCCCAGGGTATGCAAAAGGCGCTCCTGCTTCGCCTGGGCGCCCAGGGAAAGGCGGTTCACGCCTTTGGCGCGCAGCATCCGCAAAATTTCCACGGCCAGCGTGCCTGGATTAGCCTCGCAGGTGACCTCGGCACCCGGCAAAAGGGGAAAATGGGCAAGCAGGCAATCCAGCGCCTGCCCAAGCAGTTCCGGGGGCAGCAAGGAGGGCGTTCCGCCGCCGATGTACACCGTAGATAGGGGGACAGGCCCATACTGCGCGGCCCGGAGACCTATTTCCTTCTCCATGCAGCGGATATATGCCGCCATTTGCATCTCCCGCCCGGGGTAGGAGGCAAAGTCGCAATAGGCGCACTTGCGTACGCAAAAGGGGATGTGAAGATAGACCTGCATGCTTTCCATTGCCATCAGATCATCCCCCTTTTCCCCATCTTCGGGAATGATTGTACCATGGCAGGGAGGAGATTGCAAAAAGGCGTGCAATCTTTTAATGTATCATACACACGGGACCCGGGGCAGGAAAGGGAGAGAAAACGTATGCGTGAGAGCATCCAGCACGATCCCGCTGGTTTTATTATCCTTGAGACAGAGCGGCTGATCCTTCGGGACCATCGTTTCAGCGACATGACCACCCATCACGCGCTGCTGTCGGACCCCGAGGCCATGCGCTATTTGCAGGATATCCGTACATATTCCCCGGCCGGATCGGAAGAGAACCTAAGTGCTTCCATGGCAGAGATCGGCCACGAGGGGCGGGAGCGGTATTTTCTTAGGATCGAGGAAAAGGAAACGGGCAGCCATTTTGGCGAGATCGGCTACACTGTGACAGACTTTAGGCCCGTTGGGAAAGTGGTGGGCCTGGGGTATTTTACTTATCCCCGGTGCTGGAATAAGGGGTATACCACCGAGGCCGTAAAAGAAATCCTCCGCTTTGCCTTTGAGGAAAACAACGTATTCCGCGTTTGCACGGGCTGCTTGAAAGAGAACGCGGGTTCCGAACGGGTGATGCAAAAGTGCGGCATGACCCGAGAGGCGGAATGTGTGCAGCGTCAGTGGCATGAAGGGAAAATGAAGGACCGGGTGGAATACCGGATGCTCAGGGACGAATGGCTTGCTTGGAAGCCTTGAAGAACCGGGAGGAAAATAATGGACTGCCTGATTTGTGAGCGGATCCAGCAGATACACGAGGGAACAAATCCCTATTTTGTGGCGGAGCTTGAAACGGGGTATGCCGTGATTGGTGATCAACAGCATTTCCGCGGCTACACCCTGTTTTTGTGCAAAGAGCATGTGAGCGAGCTGCATGAGCTGCCAAGGGAGTTTTGCAAAAAGCATCTGGAGGAAATGGCCATCGTGGCCCAGGCGGTATACGAGGCTTTTCATCCCGAGAAGATGAATTATGAGCTGCTGGGCAACGGCGACAGTCACGTGCACTGGCACCTGTTCCCCCGCAATCCCGGAGACACCCCCCAAAGAGGCCCCGTGTGGTGGCTGCCGCAGGAAGAAAAGTACGCCGACTCTAACCGCCCCAGCCCCGATGAGTTAAAAGAAATGGCCGCGCTTTTGAAGGAGCACATCACAAGACTCATCCCACAATAAGTAGAGGCCGAGCAGGCGGCAATTCATTCAAAAGAAAAAGGAGGATAAGTATATGGCGGAATTGATCCAATTGGAGATCAAAGAACTAGGCCCCTGGTGCGTGGCGGGAAAAGCGCTGAAGGTGACAATGGGCCCGGAGAATCCCATCCCGGCGTTCTGGGAAGCCTGCTTTGCCGACGGGACGTTTTCCACCCTGGAATCGCAAAAAAGCTGGGTTTTATGCCCCGATTACGTTGGCTTCATGACCGACTGGCAGGGAGGCGACAATACCTTCCTCTACATTTGCGGCATGATGATGAAGCCTGGCTTTATAGCGCCGGAGGGCGGTTTTGTGTCGCGGCCTGTTGAAGCCTCCAGCGCCGCGGTCGGCTGGATCCGGGGAGAATCCACCCCGGATGTGTGCATGCCGGCCCATGAATTTACAAGCAAAGTCATGGAGGAAAAGGGATATACCAGCGAGGGTTTTGCATGGTCCATGGAGCTATACAACTGCCCCCGCTTCACCACGCCGGATGAGCAAGGCCGGATCACCCTGGATTACTACATTCCCTGCCGCAAAAAGTGACGCTATGCCGGAACGCCTCTTGTTTCATAAGGGCGGGGCAGCCCGTTTTCAGGGAGGGACATTCTATGGATCAAGGCATCCTCATTACCAGCCGGGAGAAGCTGACCCCTTCCCACAGGCAGGATCACGAGCCGTATGAGTATTTCAAATATCTGGCGCAAAGTGGCGCGGGAAACGGCTGCCAGGTATCCTTCTATGAGCTTCCGCCCCAAAAGGCCAATTATCCCTACCACTACCACGCCCTGAGCACCGAGGTGTTCTACATCATCAGCGGTCTGGGAACACTAAAGACTCCGGAAGGGGACAAGCCCATAAAGGCCGGGGACGTGGTCGTCTGCCCACCCGGGGAGCGCGGCGCGCATAAGCTTGTGAACACCTCACAGATAGAAACCCTTTTCTACCTGGACGTGGATACCGCCCATGGCGCGGATGCGGCATTCTATCCCGATTCAGGGAAGGTGGGTGTGCTGGTGGATGGCCAGCCCGGAGCCTTCTTCAGGCGGGAGGATGAGACCGTCTATTACGACGGGGAATGATGCTCCCTATCAGCGTACAAATCAGCGAGGGCAGGCAAAACGTTGCCTGCCCTCGCTGATTTTTTGTGATCACTCGTTGATGATGTAGGGAATGGATACCACCGCCAGGTTGCGCCGCTTGTACAGGGAGGATTTAAGCAGCAGCGCGGTCTGGTTATGCAGGGGATTGTTCCACCATTTGGGGATCACGAACTGGGGCAGGATCACGGTGAGCATCTCGTGCTTTTCGAGACTGGCATGCTTTTGGTCCACATGGGCGATGAGCACGTCGTTCACATTGCGGTAGGGAGCCTCCTCAATGACCAGGGGAACATCAATCTTAAGCTGGCGATACTGCATCACGAGCTTTTCGGTGGCCTCCTTGTCGGTGCTCACATGGTACACTTCCATCTCACCGTTAAGTGACAGTGCATAATTCAGCCCCTTGATAAAGGACTTGTTTATGGACTGCACCGGCAGAAGGATGTGGTTGCGCGGGGGCTTTTCAAAGATCAGGCTGCTGGCGCTTTCCTCAATGATCAGATTCTTGCGTACATGCTCATAGTGGCGCTTGATATGCGTCATGATCAGTACCAGCGCCGGGATGCAGATCAGCACGATCCACGCGCCATGGGTGAACTTGCTCACCGCGATGATCAGGCATGTGACGGCGGTGATCACCGTGCCAAAGCCGTTGATCAGCGCCTTATGCTTCCAGTTGCCTTCCTTGTGGGTCATCCAGCGTTTAAACATACCCGCCTGGGACAAGGTGAAGGAAAGGAACACGCCCACCGCGTACAGGGGGATCAAAAGGTGGGTCTCCGCCCTGAAG